>JBKBWT010000017.1:0-30384 GCA_046314415.1 Saprospiraceae bacterium | reverse complement strand
CAAGGTGCCATTATATTCTTTTTTCAAGTATGGATTGGATCATTTACAACATCTTTTGCTCAACACCTCTAAATCCAGCCAGCTCAAACAGTATTTTGCACTTTTGTCACTGTACTGAGGTAAAATAGTGAATTCTTTACGCTCAAAAGATTAATAAAAAACACTTTTCATTTAGTAAATATAAATATAAGACATTTTATAATAGGTTTTACCTGATAAGTGTGGCACAGCTTTGAGTTGTGCCACACTCAAATTGTACTTAAATCTCCACCGTTTCACCTAATCGCGGAATCATTACCTCCTTGAAACCCTGTTGTAATAATAAGCCACGAAAAGCCTCCTGCGACTCAATAACGCCGTGCACCAGAAATAACTGCTGCACGCTATCTTTCTGATTTTCCATAAAATGCACCATTTCCCAGCGATCGGCATGCGCCGAAAAAGAATCCATAATGGCAACCTCTGCACGTACTTGCTTGACCTCGCCGAATAATTTGATCTGCGCTAACCCCTCGCGCAGCTTGCCCGCCGGCGTTTCCGGTGCCGCGTAGCCTACGATTAATACTGTATTTTTGGCATTTTCAATATTATTATATAAATGATGTTTAATGCGCCCGGCATTCGCCATACCCGACGAGCTGATAATAATGCAGGGTTCTCTTGAAGTGTTTAATTTTTTTGATTCTTCCACATTATGAATATAACGCAACGAATTGAAACCGAAGGGATTATCATCCGTCAATAAATAAGCGCTTAATTCCGCATCAAAACACTCCGGATGCGATCCATACACCGTCGTAGCATTTACTGCCAGCGGGCTATCCACGTACACTGGTACGGGCGGCAGCTTGCCGGCATTCACCAGTTGATCCAGAATATACACAATTTCCTGCGTGCGCCCCACGCTAAAAGCCGGAATCAAGACTTTCCCTCCTTTTTCCATGCAGGTGTGTTCTACGATTTCGCACAAACGATTTACTTCCGCAGGCGCTTCCTCGTGGTCGCGGTCGCCGTAAGTAGATTCACAAATCAAATAATCACAAGCCGGCATGGGTTGCGGATCGCGCAAAATCGGGCGATTGGGGCGTCCAATATCCCCGGTGAAACCCAGCATGGTTGTTTTACCGTTTTCGGTGATTTTCAGTGTCACGCCCGCACTACCCAGGATATGCCCGGCATCGGTGAAGTAAATCTCCACCTGATCGTGAATTTTGTACCAGCGGTCATAGCCATAACTCACAAACAATTCCATCGTTTTGCCCACATCCTCAATGGTATATAAAGGCTCACGCGGTTGATTGCCATTTTTTTCCGCGCGGCGATTATAATACACCACATCACTCTCCTGAATCTTTGCCGAATCCAACAGCATAATCGAGCACAAGCTACGCGTGGCATGCGTACAACGAATCGGACCAGAGAATCCATCTTTCACCAAGCGCGGCAGCCGCCCGGCATGATCAATATGCGCATGCGACAAAATTACCTGATCAATTTCAAAAGGCTGAAACAGCCAGTTTTCGTTAAAATCCTTCATGTGTTCCGACGAGCCCTGGTACAAGCCACAGTCGAGCAAAATTTTATAACCGCTATCCAGCGTAATCAGATGCGCACTACCGGTAACCTCGCGCGCCGCGCCGCAGAATTTGATTTGCATGTGGGATGAATTCGTTTTATTCGCTGTAAAATATCAATTTTTATGGATTTGTCAATCCTGATAATTTATCGGAACAAGTTAGCTAATTTGTAAATATCCCGATTCTTTTAAACATCATACCATTATAATCAGCATTGATATTGTCTTATAAAAGTGTTATTTTTGTAAACATAATTTTTAATCAAAAGCATGACCAAAGCATCCATAATAAATCGCGCCCTCGAAACTTTACAACAACTGCCTGATGAAAAGGCGCTGGAAGTAGCCGAATTTGCTGAGTTTTTGCTCAAAAAACAGGAAGAATTATTCTTGCAAAAAGGCATTGAAGCGCTGATGAGCGAATCGGAAAGCTTTGCTTTTCTGGCAGAGGAGGAAGATTTATATACGCTGGAAGATTTGAAAGAACGGTACCATGAAGAAGGGTGATATAGTGTTGGTGCCATTTCCGTTTACCGATTTAAGTGGAAGTAAAAATCGTCCGGCATTAGTATTGGTAGTCAACACATTAGACATAACCGTTTCTTTCATTTCCACCCAACTCCAGTGGCAGGAGCCAACCGATCTTTTGCTGAAGCCCACTATCAATAATGGTTTGAAAAAAGATTCTTTGGTGCGGATAACAAAATTAGCAACATTGAGTAAGGCACTGATTTTAGGTAGATTAGGCTCCATTGAGTCCAATGAAATCCAAGATTTGGACAAAAAATTAATGACTGTATTTAACATTCAAACCATTTAGTTTACTTAAAATAAAATGATTAAAAGCCCTTTGCGCTACCCTGGTGGAAAAAACCGCGCGGTGAATCGAATTACTGCACTGATCCCTGAATTTAATGAATTTCGTGAACCATTCGTCGGTGGCGGTTCGGTTTTTATTTACTTAAAACAAAAATTTCCCAATCAGCAATTTTGGGTAAATGACATTTATCCTGAATTATATTATTTTTGGAAATACTGTCAATTAAATTTAGATGCAGTTGTCAAGCAAGTAAATGAATGGCGTTTATTATTCACCAATGGTAAAGAATTACATCAATTTTTACTAAATAACATCCATTCATTCGATGAGTTGGAAAAAGCGGCTGCGTTTTTTGTTTTTAATCGAATTACCTTTTCCGGTACGACTGAAGCCGGCGGCTATTCGGAACAAGCTTTTAAAGGAAGATTTACCGATTCTAGCATCGAAAGATTAAAAGGTTTTGCTCATTTATTGAAGGATGTAAAAATTACAAACCTTGATTATCAAGCAATTATTGAAGCACCTGGTGAAAATGTCTTTTTATTTTTGGACCCGCCTTATTATTCCGCTACAAAGTCGGCTTTATATGGTAAAAATGGAAAATTACACAAAATTTTTGACCATGAGCGATTGGCAAATGTTCTGAAAAGCTGTCCACATCAATGGTTATTAACATATGATGATAGCCCGTATATCCGCGAATTATATGGCTTTGCCAATGTTTTATCCTGGGATTTAACTTACGGTATGCGCAATGTGGCGAAAGATTCAAATCAAATAGGAAAAGAGTTATTTATTTCTAATTATCCAATACAATTGCCTCAGCAAGCGCAGTTAAAAATGTTTGAAGAAAAAAGCATAAAATATAAAAAATCAAAAAAATCCCGCTAAAACAAACTCCCCTGTTGCCTAAATTCAAAGCCCGCTGCAAGCTCGCCGCGCCGCAGGGCATTCACGGTATTGTGCGCCTGGCGGGTGGGTTCGGGCAGCCGGTAGCCGCGCGTGCAGCGCATGACGAAATCAACGGTTTCTTCCAATGTAATTAAATTGCCGGGCGAGACGAACATGGGTTGCACTTTATCTTTGGTGCGCAAAGCGAAGCCAATTGTTTCATTTTTATCATAAATAGGTGAATAACTTCCCTTTTCCGGGGCAGGATCATGATATTTTCCGTATAATATTTTCTTGGCGCAGCCGATAGTGGGCGTTTGTGTTAATAATCCTAAATGTGCCGCGATGCCCATGCGCCGAGAATGCGCGATGCCGTGCCCGTCCACCAACATAATATCAGGTTTTTCTTTCAATTGTTCCCAGGCTTTTATGAGGGACGGAATTTCCCGAAAAGATAATAATCCCGGAATATATGGAAATTGCATTTGATCTACAACCAGCGAATGCCCAACCACTTGCATCGTTTCGGCATCTAATAAAACAATACCGGCATATATCACATCAGAAAATTTGTTATACGACATATCCGTGCCACCCACTAATTTTACATCTTTTTGTAATGGTGTTAATTGAATTTGCGCACGCAATTTTTTTTGCAGTTCGATGGCTTCGGCAGGCGTGAGATTCCAAGGATGGACAATGGATTCGGACATAATGACTCCTTTTCATTAGAACGATCCTGGTAAAAAATGGTTAAAATAACAATTTTTGTAATATTATATCCATGTAATATTTTTTTTAAAATACACATTTTCAGCGTATTATAAATAAAAATGCGACACTTGTACTAAATGACAAGTGCCGCAATTGTATTTAAACCATTAGAATCTAAGCCGCATTTTTCATTGCTTTCAGTTCGGCGCGCGTCGTTTTGAAGGAATATTTCAAGGCTTTACGTTCCTGCTTACAGACCTGCACTTGCTGCGCCAGCGTTTCCAGTTGCTCACTTGCCTTTTTCTTTGCTTGTGCTTTTTTGAAAGCCTGCTTTACTTTATCCAGCTTTTTGGTGGCTTTTTTCAACTGTTTTTTGAGTAGTTTAGCCTGCTTTTTAAGCTGCTTCAGCGCAGACTTATCTGACTTAGCGGTCGAATCCGATACTTCTTTTTTCATATTAGAGGGCTCCGCAATGTGATTAGCATTATCAAAGACGGTTTCAGAAGAGGAAACACCGTCTCTGTTTTGTTTATCCTTCATTTTGATTTTACCTTTATTTAATAAATAGTTAACATTGAATTAACACAAAGTTAGCCACAAATGACGGGTAACGCAACTTATTTTCGCTTTTTGCCAAAAATTTAATATTGGAAATCAGGGTTTCACCAAGCTGGGGCGATAGCAGTACAACTAAATAAAAGTATCATAATATTCTATCTTTTTAAAGTCTTTATATTTCACTTAATATATTATTGAATTATAGAAATATACGAATATAAATATATTCTGCTTTGTTCCTGCGTTATTATAAATCCCATCATTTGGGGGATAATTTTTTGCTTAAATTGTAGGATCATCGCTTTTTCAGGCATTCGCATCATCATTCTCAAGATTAAAATCGTATTTTCGACAAAAAACAAAAGGTTATGAAATTGAAATTCAAGCACTTACTCTTTCTATGCAGCCTTTTAATGGCAACGCAAGCCTTTAGTCAACCCGCTATTTCCAGTCTGCCAAGCGCCGAAGAAATTGCTTTTGTCAACGTGAACGTACTGCCGATGAGCGGCAAACAAGTATTGATGAATCAAACGGTGATTGTCAAAAATGGCAAAATCAGTCAGATGGGCGCTGCCAAATCGGTGAAGCCGTCTAAAAATGCGTTGATTATCAAGGCAAAAGGAAAATATCTGATGCCGGGTTTGGCGGAAATGCATGCGCATATTCCCGTAGCTCAAAATGGCGATGACTCCAATGTACGGGAAACTTTATTCCTGTATCTGGCGGGCGGCGTTACCACCATTCGCGGCATGTTGGGGCATCCTTATCATTTGCAACTCAAAGAACAATTGGCAAAAAACGAGGTTTTGGGTCCGCGCACTTACACTTCCAGCCCTTCATTGAATGGCAATTCGGTGAAGACGCCCGAAGAAGCCCGCGCCAAAGTGACGCAGTACCAAAAAGAGGGCTTTGATTTTCTGAAAATACATCCGGGTATTGAGTTGCCGGTGTTTGAAGCGCTGGTGCAAACAGCGCGTGAAGTGGGCATTACTTTCTCCGGGCATGTGCCGATTGCAGTGGGCGTGCGGCGCGCCATTGATTTTGGCTATGCCTCGATTGACCATATTGATGGCTATGTGGAAGGATTGGTGCCAACGGCTGCCAATGTTGATCCGAATGCCGGTGGTTTATTTGGTATTGATTTTACCCATGTTGCTGATATTAAAATTATTCCTGATTTGGTAGCTAAAACCAAAGAAAAAGGCATCTGGGTAGTGCCAACTCAGGCATTGCTGGAACGCTGGACTTCCCCAATGACGGGCGATCAGATCATGGCGGAGCCGGAAATGGCTTACATGAATCCGAGTGTGCGCTACCAGTGGCGAGGCGCGAAAGCACAGATTCTGGGCGCGAACTATGATCCTGAAAAAGGTAAAAAATTTGTGGACATTCGGCGGCAGTTGCTCAAGCAAATGCACCAAGCTGGCGTAGGCTTGTTGCTGGGTTCCGATGCACCCCAGATTTTTAATGTGCCGGGCTTTTCCATTCGTCACGAAGCCAAAGCAATGGCCGATGCCGGGATTCCCAATTATGAGATTTTAAAAAGTGGAACGGTCAATCCGGCAAAATTTTTCCAACAGGAAGGCGAGTTCGGCGTGGTTAAAATCGGCGCAGCCGCTGAACTTATCTTACTGGATGCCAATCCTTTAGAAAATATTTCAAATATAAAATCATTACAAGGTGTATTGATCCAGGGACGCTGGCTACCGAAAAAAATGATTGACGAAGCATTGGCAAAAATTGCAAAAAAGTACGAAAAAGCTTAGCTTTGAATATTGGATAGTAATGCTAGCAGCATAAATGGAAGTTCATTATGCTTGAAACATGACGCTCAAAAGCGAATTTATTATCCAATATTTCCGCTTTCCTTAACGCAAGTTTAACCAAATTTACCATCTCTGTTACGAGTGTTGTAACACTGTTTTACGAACTCGGTTCGTTTTTATATTGTTGAAACTGCAAACTACGGTATATGAAGATTTTGATGGTATGTTTGGGTAATATTTGCCGCTCGCCATTGGCGGAGGGCATCTTGAAAGCGAAGATCAAAGAAAAGCGCTTAAACTGGAAAGTGGATTCTGCCGGTACCGGTTCCTGGCATATTGGTGAACTTCCTGACCCACGCTCGGTGGCTACTGCCCGCAAAAATGGTATCAATATCACCGACCAACGTGCCCGCCAGTTTCGTGCTGCTGATCTTGATGAATTCGATTTGATTTTGACCATGGATCGCAGTAATTACCGGGACGTGCTGCGTTTTGCCAAAACAGATGAGCAACGTGCTAAGGTTCAAATGATTATGAATTTTGTGCACTTCGGTAAAAATATGGATGTACCAGATCCGTACTGGGATGATGAGGGTTTTGACAATGTTTTTAATATGTTGATGCAGGCATGCGAGGCAATTATTGAAAAGTACGCAGAAGAACTAGAGTCACAGACTAAGTTGATTAAATAATAATGTGCATCATACAATGCTTCACTAAAATTTGGCTAAAGCCTTATAAATCAAGTAGTTTAGTTGCCACGCGTTTAAACGCGTGGTAATTGATTACCAGTCAGTTATGGACTTTAGTCCAAAAATTGAACAATGTATTGATAATAGAATAACGCATAAAATGACAAGGGCGCATTTCCATCGAATGGAAACTCGCCCTTGTTTCATTTTGGTTAATATCGTATTTACGAAAATGCTTTCTCGATCAGTGCTTCCTGTTGCTTGTCATGTAATTTCTTGAATCCCGTAGCCGGTGAAGCCGCTGCTACCCGCGAAATACGTTGCAGTTTCTTACCTTCCAGCGTACTGTTTAAATAACGCCAGGCACCCATATTTTCCGGCTCTTCCTGTACCCAGAAAATCTCGGCATCCTGGTATTTTGCAAAAATAGCATCCAATTGCTTCTGTGGCAAAGGATACAATTGCTCCAAGCGTACAATCGCCACATCTTCGCGATTATCTTTGCGCTTTTTATCGAGCAATTCGTAGTAAATCTTGCCGGTACACAGCAAAATACGCTTCACTTTGGTCGCATCATTCACCATTGCATCGTCAAAAATTTCGTGGAAACGCGTACCTGTCGCAAAGTCGGCAACCGGAGACACGCATTCGGGATGACGCAGCAAGGATTTGGGCGACATTACCACCAGCGGCTTACGGAAAGGACGCGCCAATTGGCGGCGCAGCAGGTGGAAGAAGTTAGCCGGCGTGGTTACATTCGCTACCGTAATATTGTATTCTGCGCAATTCTGTAAAAAGCGTTCCAGACGTGCGCTGGAGTGCTCCGGTCCCTGTCCTTCGTAGCCATGCGGCAGCAACATTACCAAGCCACTCATGCGTTGCCACTTGCTTTCCGCAGCCGTAATAAACTGATCTACAATCGGTTGCGCACCATTAAAAAAATCACCGAACTGCGCTTCCCAGATTACCAGGGTATCAGGTGTAGCCAGGGAGTAACCATATTCAAAACCAAGCACCGCAAATTCCGATAGCAAAGAGTTGAAGATGCGGAACTGATTGTTATTCGCAGCTACACCTTCCAAACGGCTGTATTCCTGGTTGGTTTCAGCGTCGCGCAGAATTGCATGGCGATGTGAAAACGTACCCCGCTTTACATCCTGACCGCTGATGCGCACGTCCCGACCATCCTGCAAGATGCTGCCATAGGCTAGTAATTCACCGAGCGACCAGTCCAATTGATCTTCCGCAATGCGCTTCTTCATGCCATCCAGCAAGCGATTCACCTTGGGTAGCACATTGAAATCACCCGGAACCGTCACCAAATGCTGTAAAATCTGCTCCGCTTTGGCGCGGTCAATCCCCGTTTCCGGAGAAACCTCAAAATCCGCCGGATCAACCGTACGCTTGAGCGCACGCCAGGCTTGTTCGGGCTCCTGATAAGTATATTCTAATGGATTTTCTTTTAATTCATCGAGGCGATTTTGCAAATGTTGCCAGAAACGCTTCTCCATTTCATCCGCCAAATCTTTTTCTACATCCCCACGACTTACCAAAACTTTTGAGTACAAATCGCGCGGATCCGTGTGATTGCTGATGAATTTGTACATTTCGGGCTGTGTGAATTGGGGATCGTCCCCTTCATTGTGCCCATGTTTGCGATAACAAACCATGTCAATAAACACGTCTTCATTGAATTGCTGACGATACTGCACCGCCAATTCGGATACAAACAACACTGCCTCTGGATCATCGCCATTGACATGGAAAACCGGTGCCTGCACCACCGTCGCTACGCCGGTACAATATGTGGAAGAACGCGCATCGTCAAAATCCGTCGTAAAACCAATCTGGTTGTTAATCACAAAATGGATGGTACCGCCCGTGAGATAGCCCTTGAGCTTGCTCATTTGAATGGTTTCATACACCACGCCCTGACCAGCCACTGCCGCATCACCGTGAATCAAAATCGGCAGGATGCGGTCGTATTCACTCTGGTACAAGATGTCGGCTTTGGCGCGCGAAAAGCCCTCCACCACTGGGTCCACCGCTTCGAGGTGCGAAGGGTTGGGTACCATTTTCAGATATACTTTCTTATTAGAAGTCGTTTCAACCTGCGAAGAAAAACCGAGGTGGTACTTCACATCCCCATCGCCAAAGCTTTGGTTGCGCGGCATGTTGCCTTCAAATTCGGTAAAAATTTGCTGATACGTCTTGCCAAGAATATTCGCCAACACATTCAAACGCCCGCGGTGCGCCATTCCCATGATGACTTCCTCTACGCCCAATTCCACCGATTTATTGATGATGCCGTCGAGCGCTACAATGGTATTTTCACCACCTTCCAGCGAAAAACGCTTCTGACCAATGAATTTTTTGTGCAAGAATTCTTCGAATACCACCGCACCGTTCAGCTTTTCCAGAATCCGGCGCTTCTTTTGGATGTCAAAACCATACTGATGGTCAGGATCATACGATTCAATCTTCATGCGCAGCCAACGCCGCTTTTCCCGATCCTGGATATGGTGAAATTCAAAACCAATATTGCCGCAATAAATGCGTTTCAGACTCGAAACGATGTCGCGCAAGGTGGCATTTTTCAAGCCAATCTCGTTACCTGCCTGGAACACCACGTCGAGGTCTGCCTCCGTCAAGCCAAAATCTTCCAGCGCCAGCTTAGGATTGCGATTGCGCCGCGGACGCAGCGGATTGGTCGTCGATTCCAAATGCCCGCGATTGCGATATGCCACAATCAAGGACAATACTTGCAATTCTTTTTTTATCTTTTCTGGAGAAGCAGTTGCAGTTGCAGCGCCATTCGTAGCATGTCCATTCCCCTCATGGGCATAATCATACCCTTTGAAAAAATTGCGCCAGCTATTTTCTACCTGCTCGGGGTCTTGCAGGTATTGCTCGTACAACGAATCAATATAATTCGGATGCGCATTGGTTATAAAAGAATAATCGTTCATTTTACCTGTTTTTCTCGTCTTTATTTTTTGTAAAAAATAAACATTAAACCCTCCTTTCTGAATGACACTTTAGTTAAAAAGTCACATTCCCAGGCGTTCGATTGAATGTCTTTTGGTATTCTTAGCAAAAAAGTGCTCGAAATAAAGTGTGTTACACCACAAATGCAAGTATTTTCAGCAGAAAATTACTGCTGACCACTGGTATCTTGCGCAGGCGCTGTGGTCTGTTGCAGCATCTCTTCTCCACGCTGTAACGACAATTGAATACTGTCGCGTACCTGATTGACTTGTTTTTGTTGTTCCTCCAAATAACGCATAATTTCCGCGTGGGTTTTACCCTCACCTCGCAGGGTCTCCGGCGTTTGCACTTCCGCCATCCAATTCATCATGCCTTCGTCGGCTCTTTCCAGCGCCTGTATGGCATCATACAATTGATTTTTGGTTGCCTGCTGCGTAGAATCGAGTCCTTCAGCCCGGCTGCGAAGGTCGGTGGTTAGCCGATTGACATCAGCGATACGCGGCATGACCTCGTCGTGTACCAGCATGACGGCATCGAAGGCTTGCTGCTGTTCTACTTCCTGGTTGCCGCTATTATTACAAGCAATGGTCAAACAAGCCATTGCAAACAGTAAATTTTTGAATTTGATTTTCATTTCGTTTGCTTTAGATGTTCGTTTAGTATAAACAACTTTTTTGCTTATTTGTACGAAAAAAAATGAAGTTTGGTACAAATATCAGCGGATGATTCTCATTAGAATGTCATTCTTTTGTACCCGCATAAAATGCTTTAGAAAATTTCTTTGGCTTGCCAACAAATTGGTAATTGCACTTGTAATGTTGGAGTAACCAAATAATCGAATGCCCATTATCAAATAACAACCAATGCGGAAAGAAACCTTTATTATAGATGCCCTGCGTACGCCGATCGGCAAATTAGGTGGCTCGCTTGCACCCATACGCACCGATGACCTGGCTGCTTTCATCCTGCAAAAACTGGTCGAACGCTACCCACACATTCCCGGCGATGCTTACGACGAAGTCATTCTGGGCTGCGCCAATCAGGCAGGCGAAGACAACCGCAACGTGGCGCGCATGGCGCTGCTGCTGGCGGGGCTGCCCCAAAGTGTACCCGGTGAAACCGTGAATCGGCTCTGTGCCTCCGGTATGTCGGCAGTGATTCAGGCGCATCGCGCTGTACAAACCGGCGACGGCGATCTGTTTCTGGCGGGTGGGGTAGAACACATGACGCGGGGTCCCTGGGTTATTTCCAAATCGAGCAAGCCTTTTGGCAATGACGCTCAAATGTTCGACTCCAGCTTTGGCTGGCGCTTTATCAACCCCAAAATGCGGGAATTATATGGTGTGGACGCCATGGGCGAAACGGCGGAAAATCTGGTGGATATTTATAAAATAACCCGGGAAGATCAGGATCGCTTTGCCTACTGGTCGCAAATGAAAGCCGCACACGCGCAGCGCAACGGCAGATTTTCGGAAGAAATTGAACCGGTGCCGATCCCGCAACCCAAAGGCGAACCCATCCTTTTTACCTATGATGAATTTGCCAAACCGACGACCTCGCTTGATGGCTTGGCGAGTTTGAAACCGGCTTTTCGTAAAAATGGCTCTGTTACCGCCGGAAATGCTTCCGGGCTGAATGACGGCGCCGCAGCCATGCTGATTGCTTCGGACAGCGCTGTTGCGAAGTATGATTTAAAACCCCTGGCAAAAATCCTTTCCTCGGCAGTAGTCGGTGTAGCGCCACGCATTATGGGCATCGGGCCGGTGTATGCTTCGCGCAAAGCGCTGGAAAAAGCGGGACTGACGCTCGATCAGATGGATATCATCGAAATCAATGAAGCGTTTGCGGCGCAAGTCCTGGCTTGTACGCGAGAACTGGGTCTGGCGGATGACGATGCCCGCATCAACCCCAATGGCGGGGCTATTGCGCTGGGACACCCCCTGGGTATGAGCGGCACACGCATTCTGCACACCGCTGCCCTCGAATTGCAAAAGCAGGAAAAACGCTACGCGCTGGTGACCATGTGCATTGGCGTGGGGCAAGGCTATGCCACTATTATAGAACGCGTGTAAAACGAACAGCGCCTTTGCCAGACTTCTGGCAAAGGCGCTGAATCAAAGTATCAATTGTGTAGCGTTTGTAGCTGTTTATTTCACGCTGGAAAGCAGCATACCTACGTTATCTTTCAGTACAATCACTTGCTGATGCTTCTCTGCACCTTGCTCGATCACGAGTAGATATTTTCCGTTTTCCAATTCATTAAAATTCAGCCGCTTGCGATAACCATTGTGCTTTCTCACAATGTCTTGGTAATACACCACTGAGCCATCCAGTTTTTGAATGCTGATGCTGGTGCGTTGCTGCTGTAAATTGGTCAAGCTTATTTCTACGGATTTTTCAGCTACGGCGGTAACCGTCACTTGTACATTGTCGGTAGGATTGACTTCATTGGCGATTGCCGGGATAGTCAGTGTCAGGCAGAATGCCAGCACCAAGCTTAGATACTTCATAATAGTCGGGTTTTTTGTTAAAAAAAGAGTAATACAATACTACAAAGATGAGGGCGGCAGCAAAAGGTTGCAAGAATTGTTGATCAAGCAAGGCTTTTTTTCGATAAAGGGTCGTTTTTAAACTATCGGTAAAAGCCCGTTGCATACAAGCCCCTGACAAATCTGCTCCCACGGCGTAGCATCACATTTTGACTCTCAATAAGTAGTAGCCAACTCAATTTTAATTGCTTCACGTGATTCAGTGCATTTTCCAGCGTGGTTGAGGATCTTCTTGACGCATTCAGGGAACGCTCTAATACAATTAATGTATGCTTCGAGGCAATTAAAGATAGCTTCGAACGAATTAAAAATAATTACAGCAATACTAAAAAAACCCTGTATTAAATTTAAGCAATCTTGAATCACAATCAAGGAGTCTTGATTAAAAAACAGGGAACCCTGATTTACGAAAAGGGAGCCCTGATTTACAAACAAGGAACCCTTATTTATAAACAGGGAGTCTTTATTTAAAAAAAGGGAGCCCTATTTTATAATAAAGATTCCCTGTTTTAAAAAAAGGGAGTCCTAATTTATGATAAAGATTCCCTGAATTACAATCAGGGAGTCCTGAATTAAAAAAAAGAATCCTTTATTTGTAAATAGGGAGCCCTGAATTAAAATAAGGAAACCTTGAATTATAATCAAGAGGTCTTGAATGGAATCCTAGAGCATTGCAACGCTATTCGGGAAGCCACAAATGATCATCGGGAAAGTAGAAAAATGATTGAGGAAAAGAAAAACTGCCAGCGGGATATGAACAGTGCTGAGAAATGTCCAACATTTCCCAGCACTGTTTTAGAAAATGGTAGCTCTAAAAGCCATTTATTGCAATTTGCGAATGCCTTTGAATTCGGAGCCGGTTTTCCAATCGGGGAAGGTGGTTTCATTCGCCAGTTTCAAGCCAATGTTGTAAAACAACGCTGCATCCTGGGTGATACCACCCAAATCCCAGGCGCCGGTGGTGTATTCATCGGAAGGCTGGTGGTAATGCGCCGCTTCAAACTCGTCGGATTTTGCTCTGGCATATTCCTTGCCTTTCTCCCAATGATCATAGCTGCCGCTGGCATAGAGCGCCGGGATGCCGATTTTGGCAAAATTGAAATGGTCGGAACGGAAGTAGAATCCCTTCTCAGGCTCTTGTTCGGGCTGCACGTAGCGTCCTTGTTTTTCAGCTTCCGCCCGTGCATAGTCTTCCAGATCAGACTGCCCGAAGCCCACAATGGTCAAGTCTTTCATACGCCCGTTGGGATTCAGGGCATCCATGTTGATATTGGCAACGGTTTTGTTGACTGGGAAAATCGGGTGTGCCGCGTAATATTCAGAGCCTAACAGCCCCTGTTCTTCCGCCGTAACAAATAAAAACACCATAGAGCGCTTGGGTTTTTCGGGCAATTGGGTAAAGGCTTTGGCAATCGCCAAGAGCGCCGCCGTACCGCTGGCATTGTCCACAGCCCCATTGTAAATGGAATCGCCCTCGACGGGTGCGCCTACGCCCAGGTGATCCCAGTGCGTAGAGTAAATGATGGTCTCATCCGGACGCTCCGTGCCACGCAGCATCGCGACTACGTTGCGGGAAGTGGATTTTTTGAAGGTATTTTTCACACCGGTGGAGGCGGTCAAGCCCAGCGGAATAGGTTTGAAGCCTTTCTGTTTGGCTTTGGTAAATAACTCGTCGCCTTTCACATTCGCGGCTTTGAACAATTGCGCAGCAGCGGTGAGGGTCATCCAGCCTTGAATGGCGGTGTAATTTGCGCCGTTGTTGCCCGTTTGCAAACTCAGGCGAGGCACCAGCGAGCCTTGCGGCACCAGCCAGGGGTAGCCCGCTGCCCGTGTTTCGTGGATGATGAGCACGCCCAGGGCACCCTGGCGCGCGGCTTCCTCATACTTGTAGGTCCAGCGCCCGAAGTAGGTCATGGTGTTGCCTTTGAACAGGGTAGTATCGCCGCCGCCAAAGTCAGGGTCATTGACGAGCACTACGGCAATTTTGTTTTTCATATCCATGCCGGCGTAGTCATTCCAACCGATTTCGGGAGCAACCACGCCGTAACCGCAGAACACCAATTCGGCATCCTTAACCTGAATGTTTTCCTGCTCGCGTTGGGTGTAGAGCACGTAATCGTCGCGCAGTTTCAAGGTAAAATTCCCGTTTTTACCTTTGATTTGCATGGTAGAATCAGGGACGGGCGTGATTTCCACGAGGGGCACCTCCTGAAAATAGCTGCCGTTATTCCCCGGCTCCAAGCCTAGTTTTTTCAATTCACCTTCGAGATACGCCACGGTTTTGGTTTCACCTTCGGTGAAGGGCTTGCGCCCGAGGAATTCGTCGGAAGCCAGTGTTTTCAAATGTTGCGCAATGAGCGTCGAGTCAATGACAGTGGTCGCTCCAGCGCCGTAAGCAGTGCCGCCAGCATCGTTTTTACAGCTATTAAAAATAGCAAGCGCGGCTACCAAAAGTAGTCCCGGAATGGTATGTTTCATTGTTGTGTGTTTGATTGTAAGTCAAAAATATTGCGATGTAAAAATAACGAATGGAACAAGTAAGTAGTACAAAAATCCAAAAGCCCGGATGCCACTGCACCCAGGCTTTCAGATCCGTCTCGCTTCCCTCATCCCGCTTCTCTCCTCTCGCCGCTAAACGTTACGGTTTGATTTCCCGACCATTCCGATCCAGCAAGATGGCTTTGCCCAGACCCGCCTGGTTTACCAGTTCCAACTGGGTTTTGCCGTCGCCGGTAATCATGTAGCGCAGCTTGCCGGAATCAATAAATTTATTGATTGCCTGCTTGGCTTGCGGCAGGGTCATTTCCGTCAAGGTTTTTTCCTGCTTTTTCAGATAGTCCAGCGGCAAATTATAGGTACTGATGTTCATCAGAATGCCCATTTTGTCACCCAGCGTTTCGTAAGCGCGGGCGTTGCTACGCAGCAGTGAGCTCTTGGTTTTGTCCAAATCCTCTTGTGAAAACTCCTTCGGATAATTCTCAATAATTTCTTTGAACAGCTCGATGGATTCCTTCGTCACATTGGAGCGCACACTGGAAGAAGCCATGAAGTAGCCATTATTGACGCGGCGTACAAAATTGGAGTAAGCCCCGTAGGTATAGCCTTTTTCTTCGCGCAGCTTCTGGAACAAGCGAGAAGAAGTACCTGAACCCAGGCGATCATTGATCACACTAGCTGCGAAAAATTCGGGGTCGCTGCCTTTCATTGCAGGCATACCAATCATGATCACCGACTGTTTAGAATCGGGAATATCCACGAAATAAGCCTGTGGTTTTGCAGCAGTATTCACAGCAGGTATCTCCGGTAATTTCACGGTCTTCTTCTGCCACTTGGCTTCCAGATTCGCCAGGGCTTTCAACGTACGGTCTTTGGACACTGCGCCTGTGATGTGGTAAGCTGCCAGCGTTGGCGTCAGGTTTTTATCATAATAATTTTTCAAATCATCCAGCGTGATATTTTGTACGGTTGCCAGCGTACCGATGGGCAGATTGGATAAAATATTATTTTCGCCGTAAATCGTTTTCAAGAAGGCACGTTGCGTAACGGTAGCCGGTTGAGCACCCTGCTGCTGAATCTGGTTGATGGTGCGCTGCTTGAGGCGTTCAAATTCTTTAGCGTCCCAGCGGGGTTCGAGCAGCATTTCATCCAGCAGTGCCATTACTTTTTCGTAGTTGCGCGTGAGGCAGCTACCGCTGATGGTAATAAATTCCGAACCGGCACCAATATTGATGTTGGCACCCAATTGTCCCAGGGCATCCTGCAATTCCTCCGGTGTCTTATTTTTCGTACCTTCCTGCATCACTTGCGCCATGAGGTTGGCAACGCCCACTTTCTGCGGATCATCGAGCCACATACCGCCTTTGATACGCAGGCTGAATTCGACCAGCGGCAATTCGTTATTTTCAATACCGTAAACGGCGATTTCATTCTTGGTTTTTGCCGTCCAGATTTGCGGTTCCTTCACCAGCGGTGATTCGCCAAGCGCCGGCACTTTGCTGCGGTCTAACTTGGAAGGCGTTTTTACAAAATCACCCTCTTTTTCTTCCATTGGCGGCGCTTCGGCACCTTGTACAATCGGCTCTTCTACCACTTCCGCTACTTTGGAGCCTTCTACTGCCAATTCGGGCTTGCCTTTCGGTACAAAGCTGGTTAATACATAAGGTTTGCCTTTGATGTATTTTTCATAAACCCGCACCACATCTGCTTTGGTTACTGCCTGAATTTTCTTGATTTCTTCTGCCAATGCTTCGGGTCCACCGCTGAATTCATTGGCCTGTGCCAATTGGAAAGACTTGTTCAATACACTGGAAATGCCATCGTAGAAGCTTTTTTCCAAAATAGCTTTGATGCGCTCCATGTCCTTATCGTCCACGCCGTTCTTCTCAAAATTGGCGAAAGCTGTAAAAACGCTGCTGTACACGCTGTCCAAATCTACGTTGGCATTGGCGCGCACGCCGACGCGGAACACCCCGGCAATTTCTGATGATTGCTGAAAGGCATTGGGTTGCGGTGCCAATTTTTTATTCTCAACCAATTCTTTGTACAAAGGCGCACGCTTGCCCTGCGACAAAATCTGCCCCAGGTATTGTAAAGCGTAATCATCGGCGTGTCCTTCTTCAACGGTGGGCCACACCAGGTTCAATTCTGCCAGTTGCGCAAAATTGTCTTCATGCATCAGTTTCACCGTCTCTGCCACTTTACCTGGTTGTGGTTTGATCGGCTCCACAGCTGGGCGGGTCGGGATTTCCGCAAAATATTTTTCTATGATAGCCTTGGTCTTTGCAAAATCAATATCTCCGGCAATGACCATCGTAGCGTTATTCGGACCATACCACTTATTATAAAATTCCTTTACATCATCAATCGTTGCTGCCTGCAAATCTTCCAAACTACCAATCACCTGCCAGTTGTAGGGGTGTTCGGTGGGGTAAATCGCTTTATTAATCACATAGCTCGTATGACCGTAGGGCACGTTGTCAACGCGCTGGCGCTTCTCGTTTTTCACTACTTGCTTTTCGTTTTCGAGTACAGGGGTTGTTACGGTGTTAATCATAAAGCCCATGCGATCACTTTCCATCCAGAGGATGCGTTCCAGTGCGTCTTTTGGCACCACTTCGTAGTAAATTGTACCATCTTGCCAGGTACCACCATTGAATTCACCGCCGAGTTCTTCAATCGTTTTGAAAAAGTTGCCTTTTCCGACATTTTCCGAATTCTGGAACAACATATGCTCAAAAAAATGCGCAAAGCCGGTTCTGCCGGGCTTTTCGCGGTTGGAGCCTACATTGAACACAATCGCTACTGCTACAATCGGGTCGGAAGCATCTTTGTGCAGAATCACATCCAAGCCATTGGGCAGGGTGTACTTTTCGTAATCAATTTTTAGTTCGCCGGAAGCCGTCGGTTTGGTTTTGGATTGGGCTAAGCCGGGTGTTGAATTAGCAATGAACAACAATGCCAACATTGCATACAGCAATCGTTTCATAGATTTACAGTTTTAATTAGACAATGGACAATGGCAAAGGGCATTCGGAGTTTATCTTTGGTACCCTTCACTTTATGCAATATTTAAAAAAGCCAAATTATAAAGAGCCTCCGAAGATCGGAAGATTGCCTCGAATACTGTCGGAAACTCGACAGAAAACGTGGTTTTATCTATTCAAGTCTGTATTTGTAAGATAAAGCTGTGAATGGAAAGGTTGTATGAATGTTTATATCATTTGACGGTTTAAAAATGAGTCTTTGATAAAATTATAATTTTGGATACAATTGATATAATAAACTGAGTCAACATTATTAAAAAATGAAGGCATTTTTGCAATATTTTCATTTTAAGAATGCCGACCCAGCCTTTTTATTAAATGCTCCGCTTGGGGTCAAACGCTTCCAGATAATCGCCGATGCGCCGCAGGAAGGAGCCGCCCAATGCGCCGTCCACTACGCGGTGGTCGTACGATAAGGACAGGAACATCATGTGCCGCACCGCAATCAAATCGCCGTATTCCGTTTCGATCACGGCTGGTTTTTTACGAATGGCACCCGTTGCCAAAATGGCTACCTGCGGCTGATTGATAATCGGCGTGCCCATTACATTGCCAAACGTGCCGACATTGGTGAGCGTAAAGGTGCCATCCTGAATCTCTTCGGGCTTGAGTTTGTTCTGGCGGGCGCGAGCAGCGAGGTCATTCACTGCTTTGGTCAAACCCGCAAGATTTAACAAATCGGCATTTTTAATCACCGGCACGATCAGATTGCCCGAAGGCAGCGCCGTTGCCATACCGATATTAATATATTTTTTTCTAATAATATTATTGCCTTCTACCGAGATATTTACCAAGGGGAAATCCTGGATGGCTCTCACCACTGCCTCGATAAAAATGGGCGTGAACGTAATTTTTTCGTTGTAGCGTTTTTCATATTCACTCTTTACGCGCTCGCGCCACTGTACAATGTTTGTCACATCCACTTCCACAAAAGAGGTAACGTGCGGGGAAGTATGTTTGGACATCACCATATGATCGGCAATAATCCGACGCATCCGGTCCATTTCAATGATTTCCACGTTGTCGCCAAAAGAACTAGCCGATTTTACCGGCGAAGGTTCTGACTTGACGGTAGCAATTTGTGGTGAAACAGGTGCAGGTTCAAAGCTACGGCTTTCGACGGTAGGCTGTGGCGTTTCAGTAGCGCGATTTTCAAGGTACGACAGGATGTCTTTTTTCGTTACACGACCGTGCATACCGGTACCTTCCACTTGTTCGAGCTCACGCAAACTGATGTTTTCTTCTTTGGCAATGTTTTTCACCAGCGGCGAGTAAAAGCGCTGCGTATTGCTGTAAGATTCTCCTGCTCCTACTTCGGCATATTCGGGCTGTGCAGCGGGCACTTCCTGCTGATGAGATTGACCATTGCCGCTGGAGACGGCGCCATTTGCCGGTGCTTTTACGATACTCGGCGTTGGTTTAGGCTCGGCAGATTCACCTTCGGTAGCAATGATTGCAATCACTTTCCCGATGGGCACCACTTCATTTTCCTGAAATTTAATCTCAGAAATCGTACCACTCACGGGCGAGGGCACTTCAGAATCTACCTTGTCCGTTGCAATTTCAAGAATGGTTTCATCGGCTTCTACCGAATCGCCTACCTTTTTAGCCCACCGCAGGATGGTGGCTTCCATGATACTTTCGCCCATGTTGGGCATCACCAGTTCGACAAGCGCCATAAATAATTTTTATTAATGTGCTAATGTGCTAATGTGCCAATTTGTAAGGCGAGCAATAGCATCATTTTTAGCACGTTTTGATTTTTTAAATTTGGTTAGGATAAAAAATGTTTACAAAATAATAGTGCAAAGGTAAGCGAAAATTCGCGGGCAGACAAACGAAAATTTGGTAACTTCTATCTAAATCCTTTCGTGCGCTAAGTCCCTTTATCGCTAAGTTCTTCTAATCTCCTCGCCAATCCCACAGCACAATATCCCAGGCTTCGCCATCGGGCGCTACAAAACTATGGATCACTTCGAAGCCCACGCGCTTATGTGCACGCAAAGAACGTTGATTGCGTTGGGAAATTTCAGTGATGGTAAAATCATATTTATCCTTTAAAAAGTGTTTATACGCATTGTAACATTGGTCAAAAGTGCCGTTGCCACGATGCGATGCGGCGATACAAGCTTGCCCAACCACGATATAATGATAATGCTGCAATTGCTGACCTTGATATTCTAAATGGTCAAATACTTCAAACATCGGCACCAGAATAGGAATATCATCGCGTAGATCCTTCGTCATTGCCAGCAAATAGCCGACCACCTGCTCGTCTTCCTTGGCGATAATGGCTTTTTCAAAATCATTCATTTTTTTCAAAATAGCAAAATCATGCTCTACGGTAAGGAACCCTTGCTCGAGTGCGGTCTCCAGGCTAATGTTTTTAGCTAAATTCTGTTGCTGCAACGCCAATATTTGTTGCAATTCCTGATCGGTATGCGCAGGAGTAAACGTTATCATAACGAACATTCTTTTTAGTAGCTAAAAAAACGCATCTTAACTTTTGCAAAATAATTAGACTTGTTCAGAACTGAAATTGAACTCGCCACCAAAACATCCAAACACCAGTGCACTAAAACACCAGTGCAATTTAGGCTACAATTTGTACGTCTCTTGTAAGAATTGCCGGATCAAGTTCAACGCCATCGTACCGGAATACTGAATGTTCTTCAGGCGATCCCGACCACTTTGTACTTTGCGGGTTTTAATCGTCGAGCGATTGCCGATTGCCAACCAAACCAAGCCCACCGGTTTCTCCGGAGTGCCGCCGCCCGGACCCGCAATACCTGAAATCGCCAAAGCTACATCCACGTTTAAAGTATCCAGCGCTCCCTGTACCATCTCGGTAACGGTTTGTTCGCTGACGGCACCATACTGCTCCAAAGTAGCGGCATTGACATTCAACAGCTTCATTTTCAATTCATTCGAATAGGAAACAATGCTGCCTTGAAAATAATCCGACGAACCCGGAATGCTGGTAATCCGATGCGCTACGTAGCCCCCTGTGCAACTTTCGGCAGTGCCAAACGTAAGTTGACGCACGCGGAGCATTTCGCCGATGGCTTGCTCCAAGAGCACATCCCCGTAGCCAAAAACTAATTCCGGAATTAAACCCTCCAGTTCTTTCGCCTTGGTATCCAGCAAGTTGTGCAATTCCATCTCTTCAGCGCCCGTACCGGTTAGGCGCAAGCGTACTTGACCCATTGCCGGGAGATAGGCTAATTTAATATTAGCTGGTAGGCTATTTTCAAAATTTTCAATACGCTTGGCAATATTTGACTCGCCCTCACCGACCGTCAGTAAGGTACGATGTGCAATGGGTTTGCCTGGAAAACGCGCCTTCAGACGTGGCAACACCTCATTTTCCATCAAATATTCCATTTCGTAAGGCACACCAGGCATCGACACCAATACCTTGTTTTCGTGCTCAAACCACATTCCTGGCGCTGTGCCCATTTTATTGGTCAGCAAAGTTGCATTTGTTGGCATCAAACATTGCGTTTGCAAGGCATCTTCAGGAATCTGGCGCCCCAATTTTTCAAAAAAGCGCTTAATCTGGTCATATGTAGGCTGGTGGAGTTGCATTGCTACGCCAAAATAATCAGCAATCGCTTTTTTGGTAATGTCGTCTTTGGTAGGACCCAAGCCGCCGGTCATCAACACAATATCGGCATTGGCAAACCCTTCGGTAATAGCCGCCGTAATTTCATCATGTACATCGCCGATGGCGGTTTTCTTCACCACGCGGGCACCAATGAGATTGAGTTGCTGCCCCATCCAGGCAGAGTTGGTATCTATGATTTGTCCGATGAGAATTTCGTCGCCAACGGTTACAATTTGTACCTTCATAAATGAATAAGATTTGGCATTTGATGCTTGCTATTTACAAGAAGGTTGCAAGATTACACTTAGTTTTAACAATTTTGATACTACTGCTTGAAAATCTCCATCAACATCATATGCCAAATCAATAAGTGTTTTGCGAATTCCCAAAATTACTTTTGTACAAAAGGCAAAATTAATTGCGACGAATACCTTCGCGAATGATAAATAGTTTGTTGCACCGGCTTTGGTGTCGTTGCGACAAAAGGATCATCTGCCACATTGAAATTACGATTGAATTTTGGAAAATTACTGCTGGAAATTTCCAGTCGAATACGCTGCCCTGCTTGAATGCGAAAAGCCAGGTGCCCCAAATCTATGGTGAATTCATAAATCTTGCCAGGTGTCAGCAATACATTTGTCGTCAAGCCCTGCCGATGCCTGGCTCGGATGATTCCGTCGCAAATGTTATAAGCCTTACCTGAGCCATCTACCAATACCAGTTTGGCAGTAAAATCAGTATCCTCGCCAGTGGTAGCAGCGAAAAGTCGCACTCGTACCTGCCCTACGACATCCTGCGCCGTTGCAAAAGAATCGGAAGTATAGACGAGCACATCCGGGCGTTGCTCAATGTCGCGTTGATCTTTGATGCCCAGCGACTCCGGAAAAAAATGGAAATTAGCCCCGCCCCAGGTGGGTACCGGATTCAAAGGATTATAATGGTAAGTAGCTGGTTTTGAATTTTTTATAGCTTTTTTAGAAAGCCGTCCATCGCCTTGCAGGCTGTGTAAATAAAAAGGCGCTTCCTCGACATTTTGTGGAGGGAAAGAGGTTAGTTCTTGCCATTCATTGGCAAACATATTGTAAACCTTTACATTTGGTTCCTGCAAAATACCATTTTCCTTACCTTTCAGCCAATGATCAAACCACCGCAAAGCGGTTTGTAAAATAGCTGCATCGCGCAGAAAAGCCGCTTCAGGAAAGTCAACATCGCCGACTTTGGTTAGTCGAGTATGCTCCTGATTGTGATAAGCAGGCGTAATCCATAATTTCTGAGGCGCTTTTGCATGCTTATTTATTGCTATGTAAGTTTCAATTGTTTCTTCTTTTACAAAATCGTACCAACCGGCGATGTGAAAAACCGGAATGTTGACTTTACTAAAATCAAAATCGGCATTCACCCTTTGCATTTGTTCAGGATGAGCCCATCCCTGACTGGGCATCCCTGCCACTGCCATCGCATTTTTAAGTGGAACCACCTTGTATAACGAGTCCATCGGCACTTTGGGCGACTGCCGCGTACGCTGCCGAGCCTCATTCAAAAGCCAGGGCAAAGCCAATTGCAGGTGCATAGCGCCGCCGGGTGCGTTCATTTTAGCTGTTTTGATCCAGCCGGAGACATTGAAAACGGTCTTTAAATTTGGATGTTGCGCATCCATCAGCGTTAAAGCGCAGAAGCCAATGTAAGAAGTGCCAAAGCCTGCAATCTGCCCATCGCACCACGGCTGCCGGACAAGCCAGTTCAGCACTTCCAAACCATCTTTTTTTTCATTTACAAATGGCAGGAATTGACCGGTGGAACCAAACGTTCCACGTACTTCTTGCACGACAGTGGCGTAGCCCTTACCCGCAAAGAAATTGCCAT
This sequence comes from Saprospiraceae bacterium, assembly GCA_046314415.1. GTDB lineage: Bacteria > Bacteroidota > Bacteroidia > Chitinophagales > Saprospiraceae > JADJNW01. Next base: position 6,817 of record JBKBWT010000017.1, on the reverse strand, counting down.
ACGCTTGCATCTGTTGCTTGCCGTAAGGCGTACGCAGCAGTACGACCGGATACGCCCCTTCTATCGGTGGCAGGTAAAGATCGGTGCTTAGCTGTACGCCATCCGCGAGCGTCACTTTTTCATGCAGGGTGCGTACATTTTGTGCCTGCATCGACAGCACCAACAGACAAATCAACCAAAACGGCTGGAAAATTTTCAACGTAACATCCATAGCTTTTTTGTCGGCAAGTAACAGTCAGACCTAATCAAAACCAAGGGTTGACGGCATATTGGGACAATTGGGATGCTGGCAGGGATAATCAGACACTTACGTCAAACGATGTTTTTAAACCTTCCAGAGATTGCAGGATGGCACTTGCAAAAGTGCGGGAAACCGGAATGGGTTGCTCCCAATGAAACAGGTAAAGGCGGAGGTTGCGCGTATTACCTTCCAGGTAACTCACGGCATTGAGATTGACAATATAAGAATGGTGGCAGCGCTGAATGGGCAGGTTTTTAATTTGTGATTCAAAATGCTTCAAACTCCCCCGCAGCAATTTACGGTTCAGTTTTTTATTTTCCAGATAATAGATGCTAGCATAATTATCACTGGATGTAATAAAAAGCAACTGGTCGAGCGAGATTTTCAACCAATCATTCGCTTGCTGGGCTTGCAAAAACACCATGGCATGGTCAGCATAAACGGTCTTCGGTCGGAGAAAATATTGAACCATAACGGCTATCCCAATAGGAATAATGCCAACTAAAATTGTCTTTTCCAGGGCTTCCCCATAACTAAATGCCGGAATATGATACATCGGAAACCACGCATGCAGCAAGCGATTGTAGCCCCAGATGCCCAGCGATGCGGTCCATAAGTGCCAGCCATACGCCACTATTAATCGATAAGGTAAAGATGAAATATGGTTTTTTATGGCGGGAACTACTTTCCACTCATTGCACCACGCAATAGTACCGCCCACGAGCGCGTAGCCGGATATTAAAAGCGCAAAGTGAAGGTTGTACGTAGGATTGTAAATACTGAAAGGCTCTAAAAAATTAAGCATAAAAATCAGAAAAAGGGTGATTGACAAGGCATACATCCATTTCTGATGCTTGATAGGATCGCTTTTTCTCATGATTCGCCAGGAGCTAACTTCATTCCTAGGGATAATAAAATATCCGAAAGGTTGCACTTTAAATGGTTTAACATGCACGATGGGCAAACCCAGCTACCAGTTACAGAAAGTCAGGATTCATTTATTTTACAAAAAGCTGATTTCTTTAATGGCGAATTCTTCTACCGTCTGCCCCTGTGCAATTTGCAATTTGCCGCTTTCGCTAATACCGGTAATGGTGCCCTGAAAAATACTGCCATCTGCCCGCTGGAAATCAGCAAGTTCTTGATACCGATATAGATGCATAAGATAATTTTCGTGCATTGTATGCCAATGTTGGGAATTTTTCAAGTACAAGTAGTGTTTTTCCAACTGTTGACAAAGGTTTTCGAGGAGTTCCGGTAGCGGAAATTCCCGGTTGGTTTCCAAAGCCAGCGAAGTAGCGTTCGGTGCGTTTTCCGAGAAATGGAGTTGATTTACATTGACACCAATGCCGATAATGCTGGATTGCAGAGCCTGGGTAGTAATGGAATTTTGAATTAAAATACCACAAATTTTGCGGCTTCCGACATAGATATCGTTGGGCCACTTGATTTTTACGGTTTTTTGGGTGTACTTTGCGATGAACGCCTGGACTGACAGCGACACGGCGATGTTAAGCCGGAATTGTTCGCGAGGCGCCAGGAAAGTAGGGTAAAGCAACAAGCTAAAAGAAAGATTTTTGTTGGGTTCGCTTTCCCACTTGCTGCCAATTTGTCCTATGCCGGCGGTTTGGCAAAAGGTCGAAATGACAGTTCCTTCTATTGGTTTGCTTTTTGCTAACAATTCGGTAGCATACGTATTGGTGGATTCCAACGTTGTAAAGTGGAGTAGAACCTTTCCAACAAAAAGGGTGTTTTCTATATGCAATTTAAAGTTTTTTAGTACTTTTATTTTTATTGTAAAATTTTGGGCATTGGATTTCAAAAAATCAACTTTTTACGCTGTCTAATGCCTGATTATTTATATAGCCTAATCATATTTGCAAAACTAATAAAATCTCAATTTGAATTCACAAGTTAATGTATTAATGCGGAAGCTTTCTGCAGAAGAAACCAACAGCCTGATTATTGATAGTATTCAGGATATCAAAGGTAAGAATATTGTACAGATGGATTTGCGACACCTGGAAGACGCTCCGGCAGAGTTTTTTGTGATCTGTGAGGGTGAATCCACTACACAAGTAAAGGCAATTTCCGACAATATATATCGCCGTTTGAAAGAGGAAGCAGGCACCAGACCTGCCCATGTGGAGGGGCAACGGAATGCCCGTTGGATTTGCATGGACTATTTCTCCACGGTTGTACACATTTTCCACAAAGAAACCCGGAGCTTTTATGAACTGGAGGATTTGTGGGGTGACGCCATTACAACAGAATACGAAAATTTGTAGTTTAAATCAGCCTATTTATCGAGAATCAGCAACGAAATGGCGTTCGTTGCGTTTCTATCCAAAAGGAGTCTTTTTAACTAGGTGTCAATTTGCAAAAGCGTTTTTAGATGGAAAATAATAATAATAACAATACCAACAAGGAAGGTAAACCAAGTGGCGGCGGGTTTAACACGTTTTGGATTTACGGCATCATTGTGCTAGTGCTACTGGCACTCCAGATTTATAGTACGATGGATGCTCAAAAAGAGCAGGTTTCTTACAATAAGCTGGAAAACATGCTCAAAAACCAGGATGTGGAGCGGATTGAAATTGTCAATCGCAATACCGCTTATATTTATTTGAAACCGCAGGCACTGGACAAATCGGAATATGCAGATGCAGCCAAGAGTAATCTCAGCGGGGATCGGTATCATTATTGGATGGAAGTTGCTTCGGTAGAATCTTTTGAACGGTTTGTGCAGGAACGTCAACTAGCGGCACAGGTACCACAAGAAGAAATTATTTATCCGCAGGCAAGAACTAAAACCAATTGGATACCACAATTGCTGAGTTGGCTGGTGCCGTTTGCTTTGATCATCCTCATTTGGGTATTTATCATGCGAAGAGTAAGCGGCGGCGGTGCGGGTCCGGGTGCTCAGATTTTCAATATCGGTAAGTCAAAGGCAACTTTGTTCGACCAGAATATGAAAGTCAATATCACTTTCCAGGATGTAGCAGGTTTGGATGAGGCGAAGGAAGAGGTGATGGAAGTAGTGGATTTCCTGAAAAACCCTAAAAAATATACGGCGCTGGGTGGTAAAATTCCCAAAGGCGTGCTTTTGGTCGGTCCTCCGGGTACTGGTAAAACCTTGTTAGCCAAGGCGGTAGCCGGTGAAGCGGGTGTGCCATTTTTCTCCATTTCGGGTTCGGACTTTGTTGAAATGTTTGTGGGTGTGGGTGCTTCGCGGGTGCGTGATTTGTTCAAACAAGCACGGGAGAAAGCCCCTTGCATTGTTTTTATCGATGAAATTGATGCCATCGGTCGGGCACGTGGTCGCAATAGCATGCAAGGCGGCAACGACGAACGCGAGAATACACTCAACCAATTGCTGGTAGAAATGGATGGTTTCAGCACCGATAAAGGCGTAATCCTGATGGCGGCTACCAACCGTCCCGATGTATTGGATAGCGCATTGCTGCGTCCCGGACGTTTTGACCGCCAAATTGGCATTGAACGCCCGGATTTGAAAGGTCGGGAATCCATTTTCAATGTTCACCTGAAAAATATTAAAAAAGCACCGGATGTAACGGCTTATGCTTTGGCAGAAATGACGCCGGGTTTTGCTGGTGCGGACATCGCCAATGTTTGTAATGAAGCTGCGCTCATTGCGGCTCGTCGCAACAAGAAAATGGTGGACATGGATGATTTCAACTCTGCGCTCGACCGGGTGATCGGCGGCTTGGAAAAGAAAAATAAACTCATTGCACCGGAAGAAAAGAAAATTATTGCCTACCACGAAGCTGGTCACGCTGTGTGTGGTTGGTTCCTGGAGCACGCTTCGCCACTGATCAAAGTGACGATTGTGCCACGGGGTATTGGTACGCTAGGTTATGCGCAATACTTACCAAAAGAAGAGTACATTACCCGGACCGAGCAATTGCTCGATCGCATTTGTATGACTTTCGGTGGTCGTGCCGCAGAAAAGATGGTATTCGGTAAAATTTCGACCGGTGCCCAAAATGACCTCGATCAGGTGACACGCATGGCGTATAGTATGGTAACGGTGTTCGGTATGAATGACAATGTAGGGCAAGTATCCTTTTACGGCTTGACCCAGGATCAATTCATGCAGCGCCCTTACTCAGAAGATACCGCAAGAATTATTGACAGTGAGGTGCGTCGTTTGTTAGATGAACAGTACGACCGCGCGCAAGCTTTGTTAGGTGAGCGTCGGCGAGAATTGGAATTGCTGGCAAATGCCTTGCTAGAAAAAGAAGTATTGCTGAAATCCGATGTTGAAAGGCTAATTGGTCCTCGTCCGCATGGCGACGATCCTCTGGCACATCAGAATGGATTGCCGCATCCGGCATCCAACGAGCAATCACAGGCAGCAAAAGAAGCATAAACACATAACATAAAAGTATTATTTGCTGGTTAAAGGGTTGGTTTTCGGATTGAAAATCAGCCCTTTAACTTTTCTAACGTATCCACCTTTTCAGCAGTGGATAACTAAATACTGCCAGCAAGATTATTACAACACCCCAGTAAAATTCTGCCGAAAGTTCTTCATTTTCGCCCAAAATGAGCCATGCCAAAGCAATGCCGTACACCGGCTCTAAATTCACGGTCAGGTTGGAAGCAAATGCCGACAAATGCTTGAGCGATCGCAGTGCCAGCACATAAGCCAACGTGGTACACAGCAAGGACAACACCAATAAATATAGCCAATCCATCGACGAGGGAATCAATACAATCCAGCTTTCTTTTGTAATAAGGAAGTAAATAGGTAACAATAAACTTAAAAATAAACACGCTGTACCCAATTCTAAGAAAGTAATTTCCAGCACTTTATAATGACGCATCCACTTTTTATTTAAGGTGGCGAATAGTGCGGCGAGCATAGCGGCGATTAAACCCACTGCCAAGCCGGTCAATTTGGCAAATTCCGTGCTGTTGGCAATTAAAATCATTCCTGGTATAATTAAAATTCCTAATCCGATTTCCAGCCATTTCACTCGTTGGCGCAGCAAAAAGGGTTCTAACAAAGCCGTAAAAAAAGAGGTTGTCGCCATTGCAATCAACGCAATTGAAGCGTTTGCCAATTTGATAGCGCCGTAAAAACAAATCCAATGCAAGCCCACCAGAATCCCAATCCCCATAAACCGTTGCAAGTCTTCACGGGGTATCTGTTGCAACATCCGTCGAACTTGAATCAGCAACAACAAGCTTATACTGGTTAGTAACACTCGCCACCACACCAACATTAGCGCTGACAATTGAATCAAATCGCCTAAAATAGCGGTGAAACCAAACAAAAAAACAGCAATATGTAATTCGATATATGCGCGGGTCGTGTCTTTCATGAATCAGCATTGAATAACAAATCAACAAAAAATTCCTGGCATTCAGTGGCTGTTCCAAACAAGATATCATTTTCGGTGTTTGTGTGATGTAAAAATATTTTTCACATTAAAACGAATCCTAATCATGTCGGTAAAAGTAAACGAAAAAGCACCGCTATTTACTTTATACAGCTCTGATAAACAGCCAGTTGCGCTAGAAAATTACAAAGGTAAAAACGTTGTCTTATTGTTTTTTCCTTTAGCATTTACCAGTGTTTGTACCACAGAATTGTGTACCATGCGCGATGATATTGCTATTTACAATAATTTAAACACCGATGTAATCGCTATTTCAGTAGATTCGCCGCAAACTTTAAGCAGATTTAAAGAAGATCAAAAATTGAACTTCACCCTCCTGAGCGATTTCAATAAAGAGGTATCGCGGGCGTATGGGTCGTTGTATGAAGAATTTGCGATGGGTATGAAAGGCGTCTCCAAGCGTTCGGCTTTTGTAATTGATGGCGAAGGTACGGTTCGTTACGCCGAAGTGTTGGAATCTGCCGGCGATTTGCCTAACTTTGTAGCCATCAGAGAAACCTTGGCTAAAATATGAAATAAGAGATGTGAAATGTGAAACGGCTTTGAAATTTTCACATTTCATATCTCAAATCTCAAATTCAAATAAATGCTTTATTATCAAGCAATTGACACAGAAGAAGATGTCCTGATTGAAGAAGACATTGCCGACTCCGATACCGGAGAACCGGCAAAACTCCTCGTCTATAACGATGACCACAACACCTTCGACTGGGTCATCCAATGCTTCGTGGAAGTGCTCAACCACACCCCCGAACAAGCCGAACAACTCGCCCTCATCATTCACTTCAAAGGTAAAGCCACCGTCAAAAACGGCACCTTCAAAGAGCTCAAGCCCAAGAAAGACGCGCTGATTGACCGGGGGTTGTCAGCGGTGATTGAGGAGTGAGAATTGCTTGTAAATTCCTTCCAAAAATCAGAACAGCATGGAAAGGATATTTTTTTACGAGAAAGTTGCATTCAGGCATGTCTAAAAAGGTCGTTGAAAAACAAGAGATTGTACTTGCATATTATCCTGAATATCATAGACAATATACGGGGTTTGCGAGAGCGTAAAAGTTTAAAGTAGCATAAGCGCAATTCACATAGATTTACCCCTAATAAATTTTTATTTTGAATCCATTTCTTGCACTTTCATTAAATTTTCCAC
>JBKBWT010000016.1:0-30401 GCA_046314415.1 Saprospiraceae bacterium | reverse complement strand
GAGTTTTTCAAATCGTTTCTGAAAATTCCTCTCGTAAAAAACTGATATTTAACCGATTACACCAGTTTTTATTTTCTTAACCGGACACTAGTGAATATAAATCATCCCTTATTTAAAATTCTTATAAAATACCCTCAATTCCGATCCGTTTTTACTAAATATATAAATAAAAATGGAGCAATTATACATAATTGCTCCATTAATGATTATAAATAAACTTTATTATTTCACTGTATAAAGCTCACTGTCGCGTCGCCCCCGGTCGAAGAAGTAAACAATCACTTCGTTTGAATTGATGCGCTCAATGACCCAGGTATCGCGTTTGGCGCGGCGAAAAGCAGCATTGCACGATTGTGGTGAGGGCTGATGCCCTGGCGGACTGTCAGGATACCACACTTTACACGAGCCAACCGGCGGCAGGTGCCCTTTGGGAATGCCCAGGCTACCGATGCCTTTTCTGCCTTTTCCTTTGTATTTATCTTTTCCCTTACCTTTTTTCCAGCCGTCATCATCATCGTCGTCATCGTCTCTGTCGCGGCGCCAATCATCGTCATCATCATCGCGGTCTCGGTCACGGTCTCTGCGTTCGTCGCGCGGGTAAGGATAAGGTCTGCCATCTGGCTCCGGGTAAGGAATGTAAATGGTTCTGCACGAATAAAAAAGGCAAAGGCAGAACAAATACAAGAGCGTTAAATGTTTTGCATTCATTGTAGATTGATTTAATGATGAAAAATGTAATAGTGGAGGAAGCGTGTAATAATAAAACGAACTTTCTTTTGCAAAGATACAGGCTAATTACATTCAACTTGTTAATGTTACTTTAAAAAGCCGTTTTTATTATGTTAAAAAATATCATAAAAAGGGAAGTCTATCCTGTTGCCCTGGCAAGATAAATGGTAAGAAATCGTTTGTAAAGAAAAAGCAACCTATAAAATTGATCTGGCATTTTATAGGCATAGGAGAGATAGTAAATAAATCTTTAATCTCGATTTACAAATTTAAAAAAGCGACTTTGCCCGCCATCCTTCGTTTCTTCTTGATACAGAAATGCCAATTTTTTCTTTTCAAACGTATCAAAAAATTCTTCCCAGCTAATTTGTTCCAGCTTATCATCTTCGCCGTTGTCCAGAAAATCCACGCGTAGCAAGCCCGCACCCTCGCCGCTCACGGTGCCTTTCACCCGCGAAGGAATGCCATTGCGCGCTTCGATCCATTTTTGAATTTGACGGTGATCCGTAGTTGTGTTGGACGATGCTTTACTTGTTGCCATAATGAAGTGTTTTGGGTAAAACGGGTGGACGCAGCCGGGGTTCAGCTAAGCAAAGTTTTTAAAATAGCCTTTTTTATTTTAATATAAATGATTGTAATTAGCTGATTTTTAATATGTTATCTAAATTTTCTGATTGAAGCTAAAAAAAATAAAAATTTTTTGCCCGATTTGCAATATTATTTTTGGAGCATGCGTTTTAAGCACATCTGAATCAGATTACATTTCTTTACGCTTCGATTCTAACAATTTTTTCTGACAACAAGCAGCAACAGCATTTTTCAATTGTATGATACTAATGTAAGATTGGTGCTCATTCCTTCAATGCTTCGATTAAAACCATGATACTCAATTTTTTAATTTTTAATTTCTAAATTATTCATTATTAATTACTAACCATTTCTTCGTCATTTTCTTACGCTTCGGTTTGAAAAGTAATAATTTATTATTCATTCTTAATTATTTCATTAATTTATTAATTACTTTAAAACCGTTTTATCATGAACCTAAAATCATTTTTCAGTGTGCTTTTTTTAACTGTTTGTATGGTTGCAGTTACCTACGCCCAAAAAGCCGAAAGTGGCAAAGCATTGATTATCAGTACTACTAGCAAAGATGAGGTGGAAAAAATCAAAGCCTCCCTGAAAGACGCCGACCCCAGTACCTACCGCCTGACAATTACAACGACCGACAAATTGGGTAAAAGTAAAGTAACAACCTTGGGTTCCGCACCCCTTGAGGAAGTAAATAAAATTAAAGGTGAAAGTAAAATCGCCGGTTTAAAAGGTGGTTATGCCGCTAGTGATATTGTAATTTTGATTAAAAATATTACAAGTTCCGGTGTTTTGCGGGATAATGTATTAAAACAATTAAATACCAAGCTCTCTCAATCCGCTACGGTCAATCTGAATTACCAGCTTGATAAAGCCAATCAACTGAAAGTCAGTCGTTTTGGAACAAACTAATGATATTATTCCCTCACCAGGCTGCCTGCATTTGCGGGCAGCTTTTACATCCTTCATATCATGAAGTCGCGGTTTATTATATATTTTCTTGCATTTCATTTGTTGATTATCATAACCGGCTCTATTTTAATGCCTTTTTTTAAACTAAAAGTGCATTTTATAGATCGCCTGGTAGATGTTTATTCCTCGTGGACGGGCGGCGGGCACGGCTATTCTTTCTTTTCGCCGGATGTGGGCTATCAGAATGCCGCTAAAGTTTTTATATTAACTGAAAACGATTCTTTAATAGTGGAGGCTTTTGGCGGTAATAAAAATCACCTGGATGCCCGGATCAGCTCTTTTATTCACTCGGCATATAATATTAAGGTGTACGAACTAAATGCAAGGCTGCTTTCAGCTTATATTTTTGGCACCTATCCCGATGCCAAAGTTGTGGAAATATCTTTAGGTAAATATATTATACCAGATTTGAAAACCTATCATACGCAGCCTGATGCACAATTCTCGGAATATTATAAAGGTATTTACAGTCATCATAAAGAAAACTAGTTTTCCTTATAAGGAAACATCATAACTCCCAATAAATATTAACCCATGTCACGATTCAACCACTTTTTAAACCCTAAAAATCATAATCCCAACTGGCTTTCTTTACTCAGAATTGGGGTTGCCTTTACATTAATTTTAAAAATCATCGCCGAATTTAATGCCGCCTATCTCATTTATGGGTCTCAGGGCATTGTACAGGGCGTTATCAACGAAAAAATATTTACACCTTATACCCTAACTTTACATCATGTTGCTGATTTATTTAGTTCTTTTATTGCTGAAAATACATTTATTAATATTTTCTTTGTTGTTTATTTAATATTGGCAAGCTTATTATTAATCGGCTGGCAGACGCGCATCATGGCCTTGGGTTGTTGGTTGTTTCACGTGTGTTTGTTCAATAACAGCCCGATGGTCTCTTACGGGGTGGACAGTTTTTTACTAAGTTTATTATTTTATTGCGTTGTTTTCCCGACTCATTTAACGTATTCGGTAGATTATTTACAAAAAATGCAGCGTTATGATGTAAAAACCCTGCGCTATTATCAAATTTTATTGCAATTGCACCTGTGTATTGTGTACGTAGTGGCGGGCGTGGCAAAGCTCAAGGGCGTCACCTGGCTCAACGGTGAGGCAGTCTGGTACGCCATCAATCAGCCACAATTTTATTCTTATTTTACCACCACGCTGGTTGATTTTGCTGCTAAATATCCGATTATTATATATGTATTAACCTGGGGCACACTCGTGGCGGAAATTGGCTACGGTTTATTTATCTGGATTAAAAAAATACGTGTATTCTTTTTTATTTCCATTATACTTATGCACTTATTTATCGGTTTAATAATGAATCTGCAATTATTTGCCCTTATGATGATCGTATTCAATCTGGCAGCCTTTGGTACGCAGGTATATGCCGATGTAAAAGTTTGGATTCTTTTACTAAAGAAACGATCAAAGAAGAATAATATTATTGTTGCAGTAAATGGGTAAGTTACTGATTGATAGGAATATGTGAACAATTTAAAATGGTTAATTTTTATTTATAATGTTATATATCACCGTTTCGTCAATTTGATACATGCACTTAAAATGCCCTTGGGGACATTTGGCATAACCGATTTTGGAGCAGGGGCGACAAGGTAAGTTATTTACTTCCAATGTAATATTATGATTTTCACCCTGGGGATAATAGGGGTACATACCAAATTCGGGGATCGTATTGCCCCAGACGGATATGATATCTTTATTAAATGCTGCTGCAATATGCATCAAGCCGGTATCATGGGTAATCACTTTCCAGGCTTGCTGCACTAGCGAGGCGGATTGATTTAATTTTAACTTGCCGCAAGTATTTATGACCTGATTGCCGCAGGCATTTTTAATGATTTCGCCGCGCTCGGCATCTTCGGGCCCACCAAGTAATATAATAGGAAGTTGAATGTTATTGCAAATGGCGATAATTTTTTCGGTCGGCAGGCGCTTGGTGGCGTGTGCGGCACCGATTACAAAAGCGATATATTGATTAATTATTGACCATTGACCATTTATTAATTTTACAAACTCCGGACTATTAATTAATAATTCTTCATTTTTCATTATAAAATAATCCAATCCTTTACCATCATTTGTAACGCTTAATGGTTTTACCGTTGCTAAATAACGATCTACGATATGCATATCCGGCAGCCGATTGATTTTAAAGTTGACCATCAGCCATTTAGCAATATTCAATTTATTGAATGTGTAACTTTTTACCCCAAGATTTAATTTTACCTGTAAACTCCGCAGATTATGATGTAAATCAATAATTATATCATATTTTTCTTTTTTTAAAACCGGGAGCATTTCCTTTACATTTTTTTGAATGGTTATGATACGATCAATGTAAGGATTGGCGGCTAAAACCGGGTAAAAAGATTGTTTGGTTAAATAATGAATTTCTGCGCCGAGCTGTTGCTTGAGGCAGCGGATGACAGGCGTGGTGAGCACAATATCGCCAATGGAGGAAAAGCGGATAATTAATATTTTTTGTGTTCGAGTGTTCATGTGTTTAAGTGTTCATATAAGTATCGTGTGAACATAGGAGCACCCGAATACATGAACCCAGTTTTATTAATTTTTCAAAATAATAACTTCAATATTTTGGTTTTCGATTTTGGATAATTCTTCCAAATTACCATTGGTAAATAAATCGTCAAAAGTTATTACATCCCGGTTGGTGGCATCCTTGGGTTTGAAATTAGTATAATCTGCAAAGCGTACACCGTTCACATACTGCACATTATAAGCTTCACGGAAACGCGCCCCGCCGCCGTCGGTCAAATAATTATAAGCTAAATAATCCATCGTGAGGCTATCACGATTGAACCAATACACGTATTCATCTTCGTGATCTTTACCGCCGCCTTCCTGTTGGAAAGTCACTTTTATTTTATGATACGCTTTGCCCTTGATATTTACTTCGCCTAAATATTCTTTAATAACAGCGCGGTCATTCAGGAAATAAGGTAATAAAGCAAAGTAAATAACGGAATTAATCGAATTAGAATATTTACTTTGATCTTCCTTGCTGATTTCCATGCGTTTACCATTTATTTCACGGTACATGCCGCCATTATTCATTACATCACGAATTTGCTGACCGGTAGAATCTGTCCATGCGCGTTCGTATTCAAAAGATTCGCCGCGTCGGGTCGCTTTATATTGCCGGTCACGAAAGGTAAATTTGATTATACTGTTAGCAATTGCTTTGCCACCGTGCTTCTCAATTACCTGATCTACAATGCGTTGTGCTTCGGTTTTCTCGGCAGGTACGGGCATAGGCATATTTTTAGTATCGGTCGTTTTTTCCTGCTTATTACAAGCTGTTATTATAATGAAAAAGGAAAATGAATATAATATTAATTTAAATCTCATGAGTAAAAGATTGATTTTCTTTTATATAAAATACAATTTATCACGAATAAAAATCATGGTTCGGAAGTGATCCGCCGGTTCCATTTTTCTTTGCCATCGGCATCATAAATGTGAATCGTCAATGTTCGTGCGGTTTTGGGACCTTTAAATTCCAAGAAGCCGAAGTTACGCGCTTGTACCACCGTGCCCGCTACGCGCAAGGTATTATCGCTTTCCACCTGCTTGAGAATGCCCGAAGTAAGCGGCGACACCGTTAAATCATAGATCATATTGCCCCTGGCATTTTTATATTGGGCTAACTCAGTAAAATGGCGGTCGCCGGTCAGGAATATTACATTTTTGATATTTTCTTCTTCAATGCGTTTCAGTAAATAAGTGCGTTCTTCGTTATATAATTTATAATAACTTTCTTTAACGGTTTTAGAATCATTTAGTACCTGATTGCCGATCACAATCATTTTAAAGGGCGCTTTGCTGTTTACTAAACCATCAATGAGCCATTCGAGTTGTTCTTTGCCCAATAAAGCCCGCTCGCCGGTGGCACGCAGGTCGGGATTGCGCCAGGAGCGATTATCCAATAAATAAAAATCAATATCATTATATTGAAATGCGGATGTAACACCGGGCTTTTCATTAATACCATACGTTAAATTCCCCCAGAATAATTTAAATGCTTCGAGCGTCACCTCCTTTTGGATAAAGCTGGCGTCGGAGTTGTCGGGACCAAAATCGTGGTCGTCCCAGGTAGCGAAATTATTTGTAGAAGCCAATAAAGGCTGCATTTCCGGCAGCGAACGCGTGTGCGTGTAGCGTGCGATGATGCCCGTACGCGTGAACCAGTCCGCCTCGCGCAGGTAAATATTATCACCGGTCCATAACATCATATCCGGGCGCATCCGGTGAATGGTATTAAAAATATGATATTCGCCACCATAAGGATTGCCTGGTCTATCATATATTGGTTCGTTTACATATGCACAACTGCCCAGCGCCATTGTAAAATCAGGGGCATCGGTGCGCCATTGCCACAGGGATTGCGTTTGGAAAGTAGTGGCATAATTGAATTTGCAAGGCTGATCGTTGATGCGCAATTCATAATCATACCGCTTGCCCGGTTGCACCTGATCGGCAATTAACTTTGCCGTGTAAGCATGATCTTTGCCGGTGATTTTGGCGTCGGTGACGTATTTCTGGTCAGGATTTTCTCGCTCCCAATAGGCAATTTGCACTTTCGCGGCGGCTTTGGTTTGTACCCATAGCAGTGCCTCGCGCATTTCGGCATAACCGACCATCGGACCCGATTGTAATAAACCTTGCTGGGCGCTAAGTGATTGAAAAACAAGGAGAAAAGTGATGAATATTATATATCGTATCATACTTTCGAACTTTATTTACAATATTTTAAAAAAGCTGATTTTGTTGAAAAATATTGCAAATGCTATTTGAAATTTCGGCAAAGCTAAGGAAAACCGCAAAATGTAAAATATAAAAGTTTCAGGGGATCAACCAGGTGCTTTCCCACTGTGCTCCCGCCCAATGAAACTGCGCCCGCTGGTGCCCTTGCGGGTGTAATAATAAGCCTTCTATGTGGTCCACGGTGCAGATAATAACTGCAAAATGTGCAAAGGCGTATTCGGTCTCATTGAGGTTCATCTCCGGTTGCCAAAAATCCGGCGAGCCATCGGTAGGCGTGTTGTTGGCTGAACCAGGCAACAGCAAAGGCGCGTAGGGCTTGCGCAGCGGCAGGGGCAACTGATCCCAGTGTAATTTTGCCAATTCATCCTGATGGTGTAAATGAACGCCACCTTCGGTACGAATTTGGATTTGCTTTTTGGGATGATAAAACAGGCAGGTTAAATGCGGATGTTGCTGTAAATGAGTCACTTTCGCAGAGCGAAAATCAGTATAAAATATCAAACGGCGATGTGCTACATCTACTTTACGCAACACGGCAATGCGCAGATGAGCCTGGTCGTGATGCGCCGTACCAAGTACAGGCAGGCGCAGCGGATCATTTTTTTTAACCGTGCCATTTAATAACAAGCGCCAGCATTGGTCGGAAAAGGATTCGAGGGTCGTAAAGCGTTCCATTATGATTATTTTTAATAAAAATCCTTGAAACTGCAAATTGTTTAAATAAAATTTCACTTCAATTTATGATGAAAGGTGGTTGATTGGGTGCCGGTGAGCGGTTTTAACTTTTCTATAAAACTTCTTGGCTTGTGGCGGGTTTCCTAAAAGCATACCTTTGGACTTTTGAAAGAGAAAAAGTCAAAGTAGCATTGAGTAGCACGCGATTCGCATTTTATACAAAGCTCAATGAACGATATTTTAATGGCATAAATTCCCGATGTGAAACACCTACGTTATCTCAACAAATATTTTCTCAAGTATCGCTGGCATTTGCTGGGGGGCATTGCTTTTGTGTTCATTTCCAATTACTTCCGTGTATTGCAACCGCAGATGATCCGGGAGGCGCTTGACCTGGTGGTAGAAAATATTGGATTATATAGCATGTACGATGGATTTGATATGCAACGTGAATTGTATATTAGTCTGGGCAAAACACTTTTTTATTTCGGCGGATTGGTGCTGTTTCTTGCTATTCTGATGGGCGTTTTTATGTATTTTATGCGGCAAACCATCATCGTGATGTCGCGCTTGATAGAATATGATATGCGCAAGGAGATTTTTGCACATTATGAAGCGCTGGATCAGGCATTTTACAAACGAAATAATACCGGCGACCTGATGGCGCGTATCACGGAAGATGTGTCGAAAGTGCGTAACTACCTGGGGCCGGCTATATTATATGGTGTAAATTTGGTATCACTTTTTATTCTGGTCATTCACTCGATGGTGAGTGTGAATCTGGAGTTGACCCTGTGGTGTCTGGCGCCACTGCCATTTTTGTCTATTTCTATTTATTACATTAGTAATATTATTAATAAGAAAAGTGAAATTATTCAGCGGAAGCTCGCTACTTTGAATAGTATTGCGCAGGAAGTGTATTCCGGTATTCGAGTGGTAAAATCATATGTACAGGAAGCGCCACAGGTGAATTATTTTGCGCGGGAAAGTGAAGATTTTAAAGCGAAGTCCTTGTCGCTGGCGCGGGTGAATTCCTTTTTTTACCCACTGATGCTCTTGCTCATCGGCGCGAGTACGATTCTGGTGGTTTACATTGGTGGATTGCAGGTGGCAAGTGGTGCGGTGACGCCCGGAAATATTGCAGAATTTGTCATTTATGTTAATATGTTGACTTGGCCCGTCACGGCAATTGGTTGGATTGCTTCGATTACTCAACAGGCGGCAGCTTCGCAGAAACGCATTAATGAATTTTTGCAAACGAAACCGACTATCACCAATCCAGTTATCCATCCTACACCATTACAAGGGCAAATTGAATTTGATAAAGTGTCATTCACGTATCCCGATACGGGCATTCAGGCATTAAAAAATATTAATTTTAGTTTATTGCCAGGTCAGAAAATGGCGATTATTGGGCGTACCGGCTCGGGGAAAACGACCATTGCCGATTTGCTGGTGCGGATGTACGACGTCACCGACGGTCAAATTCGGATTGATGGTAAGGATATTCAGCAGCTTGATCTTGCCAATCTGCGCGAGCGCATTGGCTATGTGCCACAGGATGTATTTTTATTTTCGGATAGTGTGGCAAATAATATTGCCTTTGGCGAGCGTGATGCTGCCCGGAGTGAAGTGGAGGACTTTGCCAAGCACGCTGCGGTATATGACGACATCAATGGCTTATCTGAAGGCTTTGAAACGGTAGTGGGCGAACGCGGTGTAACGCTGTCTGGTGGTCAGAAACAACGCGTTTCCATTGCGCGGGCTTTAATTAAAAAACCGGATATTGTCATTCTGGACGATTGTCTATCCGCTGTGGATACTAATACCGAAAAACAGATTTTAGGCTATTTTAATGAAGCTTTGTCGGATAAAACGGCAATTATTATTACCCATCGAATTTATTCCTTGTTGCAATTTGACAAAATTATTGTGATGGATAACGGTGAGATTATTGAGGCAGGAACGCACGAAACCCTGCTTGCAAAAAAAGGATATTATGCAGAATTGTTTGAAAATCAAACGCTTGAAGAGACAGTTCAAAATTAGTGCTTATATGTTATTCGTTGCAATGCGGTACGCGGATTGCGCCCTATAACAAATGACTAATTGCCAAATTCCCAAAAGATTTTTTTGTAATTTTCAGTAAATCACTACTTTTGTAGGGGAAAGCCATTTTCTATTCACAAAACTTTCTAAAAAACGTGGATAACGAGAGAAACCGTAGATTCGAGAGTGTGTATTCAAAGAAAGTAAAAGCAGGCAAACGAAGAACTTACTTTTTTGATGTACGCCGCACCAAAGGGGATGATTTTTATCTGACCCTTACCGAGAGCACCAAAAAATTTAACGGCGAAGGGTACGAACGGCACAAAATTTTCTTGTACAAAGAAGATTTCAACCGTTTTATCGGAAGCCTGGAAGAAGTCATCAACTACGTGAAGACAGAGCTTATGCCGGATTACGACTACGAAGAGTATGACCGCCGCCAGGAAGAATACGACAATGAGGATGGCGTAGATTATGATGATGAAGATGACAACCTCGTGAATACCAAAGCAAAATCGAAGGTTGAAAACGACGACGATATTAGCTGGTAACTCAAATGTGAAATTTGAGATCTGATATATGAAATAAGAAGAGCGAAGTCTGTCTGGCAATGACTTTGCTCTTTTTGTTTTTCAACTTTCTGAGTTCAAATCTCCTCTTCTAATACGCTCCAAAATAGCGCCGCATAAACCACTCACCCGTAAGCAGCAGCAAGAGTAAGAAGAAAATCCATTTTAAATTGATAACCGGACGGGTTTTGGCAGTTTCGTAAATAACCGGTTTAACGGTGCCTTTCTGTTCTATCATATCAACAATACTTGCTATATTATTAGGATAGACAACAGCACCGCCGTATTTATCACTCAAGAGTCGAAGCAGATTATGATTAGCCGTGGTTTCAAAAAGTTCCACCTGTACCGGCTGCACACTGAATTGACCCGACGCAGTGAGGTTTTGTCCATTATAATTAACAGCTGCGCGGTAAGTGTAATTGCCTACCGGAAAAATGCCGGCATTCAGCGAATAAGCACGCCCCGTCTTATTAAATGTAAAATCAAATTCTTTGCCTTCAGCATTCGTGATGGAAATGCTGGCATCGGGTTCATTGATCAATTCATAATTATCATTATATAATTCTGCGTCAAAAAACACTGCTTCATTCTCATTAAAAATATTTTTACTAGGTGTTACCCGGAATTTGCGTTTGTCTTCTTTCAGGCTGAGGAATTGCACCGGTTTGCCCAACAATTCATTGAATAATTCATGGTTTTGATTTTGCAAAAAGTCGAATAAGCGCCATTTCCAAATACCTTCCGCACAAAGAATGCCGACTTTGGCATCGCCCTCCTCACCCAGTACCAGCAAGGGGTAACGCGTCTCTACTTTGCCAATGCGCTGATATAATAATACTGCTGCCCCCGGCGACACCTGAAATTCACCGAACGGTGCCGTTAAGGGCGGAAACTGTGGCAATTCATTGACCAACTGATCGCTGATCGTAAAATTGTTAAAGCCTGTTGCTACTTTACCTTGCACATCATTGGTGCTGGAACCCCCAATCTGAAAACTCACCAGATTTTGCAATTGATTCAGCCGCGCAAAATTAGTTTGCATACCGGCGATAAACAGATGCGGAATATTCTTGCTTTGTAAAATATTGAAAACGTTGGCAGCATCGTTGTTTTTACTCGGTAATTGGTGTAAAACCACAAAATCGTAGATGCCAACGTTCGCCGTGAGGCTATTGATAAAAGCAAGGTCAACCTGATAATTTTTATTTTGCTCAATGGATTGCCGGATGGCGGTAATATCGGGGTGCGGGGAATTCGCCAATATTAAAATTTTCTGTCTTGCATCGAGCACATCTATAAAGATTTCCTTTGCATTATTAATATTGGTGGCTTCGCCGGAAAGCGATTCTACAACAATACGATAACGTTGTACCCCGGCTTGGCTGGCATCCAGAATGATTTCGCGCGTGGTAAAATAGTCATTCCGGTCAATATTAATGGGCACCTGCTGAATCTTGCGATTGTTCCCACCTTCTACTTTGTAAATACTAAGACTCGTATTGCTGCCGGTAAAATTCTGCGCACTCACGTCCACCTGTACCGTAAATTTATCACCGAGGTAGGCAATTTTATTATGAAAAACGCGCTTCAGCACAATATCTTTTTTAATCGTTGTATCACCTAAAGCAATGGTATAAATTGGTGCGGTGAGTTTGGTATTCAGATAAACCGGATTGCTCCCTTCATTATAAATGCCATCTGTCGCCAGGACAATTGCACCCAGGTTCTGATTGCTGTAAAGATCATACACATTCGTAAGCACTTCCGAAAGGTTGGTCACCTTATCCGTGTATTGAAAATCAATGTTTTCGCGTACCTCATTGCCAAAAGCATATTGTTTTACATCATATTGATTACCAAGACGTTGAGCGAGATTTTCAAAAGCGCGACGGTAGTTGTTGCGTTGTTCTTCATTCATGCCAGCCGCCACCGACTCAGATTGATCCTGTGCCAATACAATGACCGGTTTTTGCGTATCGGTTATAATAGATTTTAAAAGCGGCGACAAGAGTAACATGCTCAAAATCGTGACCGTAGTAAAACGGAAAATGCCCATGATCCAATTGAGTCGCTCGGATTGGTCGTGAAAGGTCTTGTCCCGAAAATACAGTACCAGCGCATACGCTGCCCCCAGCAATACGCAAAAAATGAAATACCAGGCTGGATATTGAAAGGTTAGATTTGCCATTCTTTAACTTGGTTGATAGGTTGAATCGTTGATAGGTTGATTCCCAGACTAAACTTGTCAACCCTTCAACTTTTCATCAAAACGCAATTATACTCTATTTTCTGCTGTAAAAAACAGCGGTGTTGTTACAGTTTTGTTAAAACACCATTATACTAGTTGCTTCAACGAAAGATATGCCAACATAGTTGTTAATTTTGTAAAAACTCTAAACCTATGAAAAAGTATTTGCTTGCTTTAGCTTTCCTTTTAAGCATCGGTGCAGTATTTGCCCAGGTAAATTGTCCAGCAACCGACCCACTGGCAATGTTGTCGTCAAGACCCATCAATTTACTGAAACCCATTGATTGCGAGCGGCTAATGGCTTTAGGATTGGCTAATCACGTGATTCAAGTGCCGCTTACACAATCGCAATTGCTTGATAGTAATTACAAAGTACTAACGAGCAATTTCAAAAAAAAGAAACGTGAAAACTTGGAATCGCCTTTTGCTGCGGCAACCCCTGTTGCGTATCAATTAGAAAGGTATCACTTTAGATCGCTTGTTAAAGTGCCGGATAGCGCAAAAATCTTTGTGCCTTAAAATTTTAAACAGCGTCGTGTTACCATTTTGTTAAAACCCGGCAGCAGCAATGCAATTGTTGTAATTTTCGTTTCTATAAGTGCAACGATTCCAATAATAAGTTTCTTTTGTAAAAAAAATACTTTTATGAATCTAAGACGACTGCTTGTATTGACGCTGTTCATCATTTTTGCCGCGAAGGCGCAGGCTGCTTTTATCCTGATTCCCATGGACGCCGAGTCGCAACGCGATCATTTGAAAGCGTATGGCATTACCTATTGGGTATTGCAAAGTGGCGTGGAAGCCTGGTGGTTATTGAATTATCGTGGAGGTAGTTTTGCGTTTCAACACAATAAACTCTTTGAAAAAGAGTGCATTACGCGCGGCGTGAGCTATGAGGTGATTGCGGATGCCCAATTTAATCAAATCACGGAGCAGATCAGTCACCCGGAGGTGAATATGGATGTCATTAAACTCGAAGTGGCACCCAAAGTGGCAGTGTACAGCCCCGATAAAAATGAGAAAGGTGAGCGCATTCAGCCTTGGGATGACGCTGTAACCCTGGCGTTGACCTATGCGGAAATTCCGTATGAAACCATCTATGATGCCGATGTGCTCAACGACGAATTGGCGAAATACGACTGGCTACACTTGCATCATGAGGATTTTACGGGGCAATACGGGCGATTTTACCGCTCTTATTCCAATCAACCGTGGTACCGCGAACACGTACGCAATTCTGAAAACCTCGCAAAGAGTTTAGGTTTCTCTAAAGTCTCGCAATTAAAATTGGCGGTGGTCAAGAAAATCCGGGAGTTTGTAGGGGGCGGCGGTTTTATGTTTGCAATGTGCTCTGCAACAGATACTTATGATATTGCTTTGGCAGCAGAGGGGATAGATATTTGTGCGCAAATGTACGATGGGGATGGCGCAGACCCGAATGCCCAGGAAAAATTGGATTTTAGTAAGACCTTTGCTTTTCGCGATTTTGAACTGACTCAGAATCCTTTAGAATATGAGCATTCCAGTATTGACCATTATTTTGGACGCAATGTAATGCCCGAACAGGACTATTTTACCCTTTTTGATTTTTCAGCGAAATGGGATCCTGTGCCCACGATGCTCTCGCAATGCCATACTCGTACCGTAAAAGGATTTATGGGGCAGACCACGGCTTTTCGCAAAGAATTTATCAAGCCGAGTGTATTAACTTTGGGCGAAAACAAGCCAGCAAATGAAGCCCGTTATATCCACGGCACCTTTGGCGACGGTACCTGGACATTCTATGGCGGACACGACCCCGAAGACTACCGTCATTTTGTGGGTGATCCGCCTACGGATTTGAGCTTGCATCCAAATTCACCGGGCTACCGTCTGATTCTCAACAATATTCTATTCCCGGCTGCTAAGAAAAAACAACGTAAAACGTAAAAGTAACTTATGAAGATAAAATTCCGAGTTGGTAATAACTATATTCAAGTTCAGATTTGTTATGTCCGACTCGGAACTCCTAACTCCTGACATAAAACCTTGAACAACCTCAATTGTATTTTTGTACTAGAACTATCCATTTAACTAAATTGTAAAAAAGCTATGACCAACTTGCGTTATCTGCTATGGATCTTGTTTCTAGGCATCGGGTTTTTTATAGGTGTTGCCTGGAAAAACAGTAGTAATCCTACATCGAATAAAGAAGATGACACGGTAAGTGCAATTCCTGCCTCTTATGAAAGCGAAGCAGCTTTGCGGGAAGTTAATCCGGCGCTCAATCCTTCAGAAGTGGCTACTATTCAGTTGTTTGAGCGAGCATCCCCATCAGTTTGCTTTATTACGACTACTGCGCTGTCTCGCGACTTTTGGACAAGGGATGTATCAGAAATGCCACGTGGATCGGGTTCTGGATTTGTCTGGGATAAACAGGGACATATTGTAACTAATTTTCATGTAATACAGGGAGCTAATAAAGCCACAGTTACGCTTTCTGATCGCACCACTTTTGATGCCGAGGTGGTTGGAGCCTATCCGGAAAAAGACTTGGCAGTACTGCGTATCCAGGCTCCAGCTAACAAATTGACCCCTATACCAGTCGGAGCATCTGAAAATCTGCGCGTAGGGCAATCTGTCTATGCTATAGGTAATCCTTTTGGATTGGATCAAACCTTGACTACCGGTATTGTGAGTGCCCTGGGCCGAGAAATAGAATCGGTTGCAGGCGTGCCTATTCGGGATGTAATCCAATCGGATGCAGCGATCAACCCTGGTAATTCGGGTGGTCCGCTACTGAATTCCTCCGGTCAGTTGATTGGCGTAAATACAGCCATTTACAGTCCATCGGGTGCCTCAGCAGGCATTGGCTTCTCTATTCCGGTGGATGCAGTAAAATGGGTGGTGCCAGAATTGATTCGCTATGGTAAAGTGCAGCGTCCGAGCATTGGCATCTCTATTGCACCGCAGCAAATAGTAGAACGACTTGGTATTCAGGAAGGTGCCTTGGTAGTAGGTGTAGAAGAAGGCAGTGCCGCTTCGCGTGCAGGCATTCGTCCTACCTATCGCAGCCGTAATGGCGGAGTGGTACTGGGTGATGTAATTGTCGCTATTAACAATGAAAAAATTGAGAATGGCAGCGAAATCACGCTGGCATTAGAGAAATACAAACCCGGCGATGTAGTAAATGTAAGAGTACTGCGCGAGGGGAAAACTGCAAATCTGGAAGTACGACTGGATCAGCCCAGATAAGAAAGATGAAGGTTCCAAGGTTCAATAATTTTCTACTTGCAATATTTTGAACCTTGGAACTCAAAAATTAGCTTCCGGCGCCCATCTCCTTACGCAAACGCTCCATTTGGGCAATCCACAGTAATTTTTGGTCTTCTTCCTCATCCGCATCTGAGAAATCGGTAATTTCCAGTACCGTTTCATCCGTTACCGGTGAGGTATAGATTTTAAATTCAAGGAATTCGTTTTCGTCTTCGGCGTCCAGCCAGCGGAAGCGAATCAACTCTTCTTCAATATCATCAATCATTTCAGCAGCTTGGGCTGATCCATTCCACAAAAAAACATAGGTGTCTCCCTGAATATCCACACCATCACAAAACCAGCGAATCAGGCAGGAAGGTGTGGTCAGAAATTGATATAAAATAGCAGGAGAGGACCGAAAAAGAAATTCCAGGTTGAATTTGACACGTTCCATACATCCGCTTGGTTGGTTAAGGGTTTATATTAAGTTTAGTGCCTAAGGCAATGAATTAAAATTTTATTCGGCAATAAAAGCAAAATTTAGAATTCCAGTAAATTTTTCCTCAAAAAATCACACTTTGTTAGCAATTCGTTTGTCTAATAGTGATCTGGCGCAAGAAAAAAGAAAAAAATGATTTTTGCAAATTTTAAATGAGATTTACCAGATTTTCAATGTGCTAGATCAATGCCGGTTTTGTTTTTATTTTCAGGAAACCGGAAACCATTTTCGCCGATAGGATGTTTTTGGGAAAGAAGATTGTCAAATATCGCCTAAACCCTTGACACGAAGTGGGATTTGGATTAATTTTGTGGGCTGTTAAAAGATGATACGTGCAGGGCTTGTCTGATAAACAAACATTAAATCATTGTAAGCAAGTGTGGAATTGTATTTTTTCGAGCATAACGAAGATACACGCGCAGTCCCATTACATATCCTGCCCCACAACCTTCTTTGGCAACAAGTCGATTTTCACCATTGTAAACTTTTAAAAAAGTTCTTTAATACATGAGACAATTAAAGATTACCAAATCCATTACCAACCGCGAGAGCCAATCGTTGGAAAAGTATTTGCAGGAGATTGGTAAAGTGGATTTGCTCACTCCAGAAGAGGAGGTAGAATTAGCCAAGCGCATTAAGCAAGGTGATCAGGCTGCGCTGGAAAAACTGACCAAAGCAAACCTGCGTTTTGTGGTATCGGTAGCTAAACAGTACCAAAACCAGGGTCTTTCGTTGAGTGACTTAATAAATGAAGGCAATTTGGGCTTGATTAAAGCCGCGCAACGTTTTGATGAAACCCGGGGTTTCAAATTCATTTCTTATGCTGTTTGGTGGATTCGACAATCTATTTTGCAAGCTTTGGCAGAACAATCCCGCATTGTGCGCCTACCCTTGAATAAAGTAGGGTCATTAAACAAAATTAATAAGGCATTCTCCGAACTGGAACAAGAGTTTGAGCGCGAACCATCGCCGGAAGAACTGGCGGAAATTCTGGAAATTCCGACCGAAGAGGTGGAAACTACCCTGGGCGTGGCGGCTCGTCACGTATCAATGGATGCGCCTTTTGTGGATGGCGAAGATAACTCGCTGCTTGATGTACTTGAGAATGGCGGTACGCCGGGTACCGATCAAGAATTGGAATACAATGAATCATTGCGTCGGGAAATTGAGCGCTCGCTCAGTACACTCACCGACCGTCAGTGTGATGTGATCAAATTATATTTTGGCATTGGTGTCGAACATCCGATGTCACTAGAGGATATTGGTGAAAAGTTTGGGCTCACGCGCGAGCGGGTGCGCCAGATCAAAGATAAAGCCATTAATAAATTGCGTTCGGCTAATCGCAGCAAGTTGCTGAAGCATTATTTGGGCGTATAATTTTGTGGATAAAAACAAGAACGACAGCTTCATAAGTATTGAAGTTGTCGTTCTTGCTTTATACAATTTGCTGACTTTCAATTTATTCTGATCCGCCTTCTACATTGATAATGTCAATTGGACGATTAATGCTTGCCTCCAGTGAGATGAAGGTTTCTGTACGCTGAATGCCACCAATTTCTTGAATTTTATGCAATACATCGCGCAGGTGAGTCGTATCTCGGCAAATAATTTTAGCAAAAATACCATAATTACCAGTTGTATAATGTGCTTCTACAATTTCGGGAATCGCACTTAATGCAGCAGCAACATGATCGTACATCGAACTTTTATCAAGATAAATACCCAGAAAAGCGCAAATATCATATCCTAATAAACTATAATCTATATCTAAATTATATCCCTTTACAATATTTGCCTCTTCCAGTTTTTTCATACGCACATGAATGGTACCGCCGGAAACAAATAGCTCTTTCGCAATTTCCGAATAAGGTTTTTTCGCATTGCGCATCAATACAGACAGAATTTGTTTATCCAATTTGTCCACATCAAACGTTTTTCCCATATCGGTTTTTGTTGTTTCTTCAACAAATTTAACTTTTCATTCTAAATTATATCAATTTCACGAAAAAATCTTTTGAAATTTTACATTTTTTGCAAAATAGGAGTATATTGCTGATTATAGGCGATAAATGCCATAGCTACTTGCTGAACTATCTAAGCTTTTCCTCTGTTACAGCTTCATTGGTGAACAGCGAACAAACGCTTTCACAAAAGACAAGCAAATCAACTTTTATTTCGTTATTTTTGTCTTGCTTAAACAAGCGATTGCAGGTAACAAGCCATTTCCCGATCGCCCGATTGAAAATTATAAAATATTTAATTCATTGAGGATGAATCAACAACCTCGTGGTAACGTGAACCGTCTCAACATTTGGTTGCCACTTCTGTTTGCACTGGTGCTGGTAGCTGGCATGCTCATTGGTATGCGCCTACAATCGGAAACCCCGACGGTAGTCATTGATGCGCAAGGAAATAATACACCGGAAGGAGGCAAACTGGAAGAAATTTTGCGGTACATTGATGCCAAGTATGTGGACAATGTGAGCCGGGATAAACTGGTAGATGATGCGATTCATGATATTTTGAAACAACTGGACCCGCATTCTAATTATATTCCTTCCGAACATTTACAAGAGGTAAACGAACAACTCGAAGGCAATTTCGATGGTATTGGGGTAGAATTTCTAATCCTCGAAGATACGGTGGTCGTGGTGGCGCCACTGGCGGGCGGACCAGCCGAGGAGGCGGGTATTCTGGCAAGTGATAAAATTATTTATGTCGAAGATTCTTTGATTGCGGGCGTTGGCACTACTTCAACGGGTATCATGGATTTATTGCGCGGCGAGCGTGGCTCAAAGGTGAAAATCAGTGTTTTACGAGGCAATGAACCCAAACTGCGCCAATTTACGCTTACCCGCGATGAAATACCTATGCACAGCATTGATGTAGCTTATATGTTGGATAATAAAACGGGCTATATCAAAATCAATCGTTTTAGCGCAACGACGTACGAGGAATTTATGAAGAGCCTGGAAAAGCTGGTGGAAAAACAAGGTATGAAAGACCTCGTGATTGACTTGCGTCAGAATCCCGGCGGTTATTTACAGCAAGCGACCAATATTTTAAGTCAATTATTTAAAGATAAAGGAAAATTATTGGTTTATACCGAAGGGCGCTCCGTACACCGCAGTGATTATGAATCGACGGGTAGAACCTTTTATAATATTAAAAATATTGCTGTTTTGATTGATGAAGGCTCGGCATCTGCCAGCGAAATTATGGCAGGCGCTTTACAAGATCATGATCGGGCTTACATCATCGGGCGGCGCTCTTTTGGCAAAGGATTGGTGCAAGAACAATACGATCTGCGCGACGGCTCAGCGTTGCGGCTCACCGTAGCGCGTTATTTCACACCTTCGGGGCGTTCTATTCAGAAATCATATACTAATAAGGATGAATATGATAATGATGTCTGGGATCGACTGGAATCCGGCGAGTTATCATCCGAAGAACGCATGAATGTAGCCGATACCACTAAATATTATACTTCAAGTGGTAGGGTAGTATATGGCGGCGGCGGCATTATGCCGGATGTGTTTGTGCCCATTGACACGGTTGTTTTGAATGAATATTATGCCGAATTGCGCCAGCATGTACCACAGTTTGCCTATCGTTATACGACGAACAATCGGTCGAAATTTGAATACAGTTCATTGGAACAATTTAAGCGGAATTTTAGTGTGACCGATCAAATGCTTAATGCATTTATGGATTACGCTGCCTCGCAAAAAGTGCAAAAAGATCCGAAACAATTGGCAGCTATTAAACCAGAGCTCAAGCTTTATATGAAAGCCCGCTTTGCCCGGCAATTATTCGATGATGAAAGTTTCTACAAAATTTGGAATGAGCAAGACCCCGTAGTGCGTAAAGCATTGCAAACCATTTACAAATCCAACCCGATTTCTGAGTATCAGCATAAGTATCAGCAAGCGGGCAAATAAAGCGGTTTAGTTATAAAATATAATAAGAAAGCCTGTAAAATTTGATGTATTTTACAGGCTTTTTATCTGGTGTGATATAATATTACGGCTATTTTTTATAAATACTTGCCTTGGTATCAAACTCTTGACTTACTTCCCGCACCGCTGCCGTCAATTCCGACGATTTATCATATTTGAATTGTACGCCGACGCGCGTATTCTTGCCTACTTTCTCGGTATAAGGCTCATACCCAGCTTTATAAATTCGCTTTATCAAACGCTCCACATTATCAGGATTCGAGAAGGTGCCGATGGTAATAATGGCAGATTTCGTGCCCGGCTTCAGGGTCGCTGCTTCGGACGCTGAATCATCGGCTTCCGTATCAGGCGTACTTCGTGCATTCACTTCTTCCACATCCGCCGCGGTTTCTTCATTTTCCGAAGGGCTTACATTGTAACGCGCTGTGGGTACGCTGGGCGTTGGCTCTTCTAAAGCGACCGATTTTGGATTTTGCAGCAATATATACACACTGCCTGCAACAACAAACGCACCTAAACTACTCACTAACAATAAATTACGCTGTAGCCAATTCTTTTGTGTGATTTTTACCGGCGTGTAGGGCTTACTCGCTGCCGCAGCCTGGGTTTTTTCCTGTACCGTGCGTACCACCGGAAAATATTCCAAAGTTGGCAATCCGTAAGAATCCGTATTGAAATTGGTTTCGTCGGGCAAAAATTGATAATTCTGCTCGTAGTCTTTATATAATCGCCCCACTTTCGGAAAGGTCACAATTTCGCGTCGGTCAATTTTTTCTTTTACTTCGCGGGCATAATCATCCACCGTACGCATTGCTTCACCGTACGACAAGCGAAATTTTTCGCGTAACTGCTTGACCAGCAAGCCATCATCTATTAATAAATTCTTGTTAAAGCTAATTTGTTTGGAAGGCGGCGCAATTTTACCTTCCACCTGGTCAATATTAGCAGGCTTGTAAGCCGACACAAAGGCACCCAAGCCCGGAATCGTCACCGACTGATGTTCATACAACAACTCCGCAATGCACGCTCCTACGTCTATTTGCATAAATTGTGAATTATAAAGTATCAAGATAAAAGGGGAGATTAACTCCTTGGTTCATTACCCAACTATAAAAACCTGATTGTCAGGAGAAATATTTTCCAAAGGTATATATTTTTTGCGCATTGGTCAAGAGGAGCTCAATCCATAAGTCAATTTATGACTTTTGTTTGCAAAATGAATAACAATGCAGTAAATTGCAATGGACAAAAAGATAAAATGAGCAGCGCAATTGCCAATCGAAATATTGCTGTAGAAGACCTCCCTCGCTACTCCGTGGAGGATTGGGCGCAGTGGGAAGGCAAGTGGGAGTTAATCGAGGGCATCCCTTATGCCATGTCGCCGATGCCAGGTAAAAAACATCAGCGCATTAATGGGCGGTTGTATCGTATTTTCTCGGAATTATTAGAAGACTGTACCGATTGTGAAGCTTACTTACCGGTTAATTTTAAAGCAAGTGAATATAATGTATTACATCCTGATTTACTGATAGTTTGCGGAGAAGAAGCAGAAGGAAATTACATTACGACCATTCCCCATTTAGTGGTCGAAATTTTGTCCCGTTCTACTAAAAAGAAAGATGAAGTTACTAAGCCCAAAATTTACAGTTCTTTACAGATTAAATATTACATCATCATTGATCCAGGTGCAGAAATAGTAAATATTTTTGAGTTGCAGGATAGTCATTATAAGCTTTTATTAAAAGGCAAGAATATTGCTTATAATTTTACATTTGGTGATTGTAATGTGTTGGTGGATTTTGGGAGGATTTGGGAAAAGTAAGATACTCCTTAAATTCAAACTTTTGTATCGTTTAAGACAACAAATAATGGAAAAAATATTATTATCGAAAGTAAATATTTACGAATTTGCTTTGTACGAAGAGAAGAGTGGAGAATGGAAACTTTATGTTCCAACCGCATTTGCTGCGCCAGGATTTGATATAGAATACACGCTTAATGAAGAAGAAAGAAAAGCTTTCTTGGTGAAAGGTGACGAATCCCTGCGTCCAATTGCTGAAAAAATGAGGGAAAACCCTAGAAGTTATAAATTAAATAGTTGGAAATAAATTAATTATTTAACCTGTTAATCTTTTGTTTAAATTTCATCTTGCTATTAAAATTCTTCCCATCTTCCTTTTGCATTCCCGCCAAAGAAAAATATATTAGCGAAACGGTACCGGCGCGCTTTAGCCGCCGTGTTCCTTATTTCTCAACGAATTAAAACTAAATAAAATGCCTAACGCTCGTCGTCAATTCATTCGCCAATCATCGGCTGCGCTGGCAGGCACCGTTATTGCCGGAGCCATGCCGCTCGAAGCCATTTCGCAAACCATTCGGCGCGTTTCTGCCAATGATAAAATTAATTACGGACTCATCGGCGCCAAAGGCATGGGCTGGTCGAATCTGCGCTCGCATTTGATGAATGTACCGGAGGTAGAATGCCTTGCCATTGCTGATGTTGACCAGAGTGTGCTCGATGAACGCGCTGCCAATGTAGCTGAACTGCGCGGTGGTCGGCGTCCAAAATTGTTTAAAGATTATCGCAAGATGCTGGAAATGAAGGAATTGGATGCGATTATTATTGCTACTCCCGACCACTGGCATTGTCTTACGTTTTGCGATGCGCTGTCGGCAGGTAAGCACGTGTATTGTGAAAAACCGCTGGCAAATTCTATTGAAGAATGTAATATTATGATGAAAGCTGCTAAAAGATATAATAAAATCGTGCAAATCGGGCAGTGGCAGCGCAGCGGCGGACATTATCGGCAAGCGCATGAGTATTTAAAAACGGGTAAGTTAGGGAATATTCGCCTCGTCAAATGCTGGGCATATCAAGGTTGGATGGAGCCTGTGCCGGTGAAGCCGGATAGCGCACCTCCGGCGGGTGTCGATTATGATATGTGGCTCGGTCCGGCAGCGAAGCGAGCGTTCAATCCCAATCGTTTTCACTTCAATTTCCGCTGGTTTTGGGATTATGCCGGGGGCTTGATGACTGATTGGGGCGTACACGAAATTGATATTGCCTTATTTTTTATGAATGCGACCGCGCCTAAATCTGTGATTGCTTCGGGTGGCAAGCTCGCTTACCCCGACGATGCCTCGGAAACGCCGGATACATTACAAGCTGTTTTTGAATATGATAATTTTAATATGTTATGGGAACACGCGACGGGCATTGACGGCGGCAATTATGGCAAGACCGAAGGCATTGCATTCATTGGTAATAATGGCACGATGGTGGTGAATCGCGGCGGCTGGGAAGTGATTCCTGAGACAAAACGAGATTCGACGGGGGTTTTGCAATATAAAATTGAAGATTTACCGGATCAGGGCAGAGTCGGCAACGGCGATTATTTAGCGGAGCATGTAAAGAATTTTGTGCAGGCGATGCAAAAAAATGATGCTTCGATCTTGCGCTGTGGTATTGAAACCGGCGCCGTTGCTGCCATTAACGCACACATGGGCAATGTCGCTTTCAAAACCGGTCGGAAAGTCTATTGGGATGCTGCCAAAGGCGAATTTAAGAATGATAAGGAAGCTAACATACTGATTAAAGCCAATTATCAAAATGGCTGGAAATTGCCGGTGGTGTAATGTATTTAATACAACAATATTATAATAAAGGGTATAATGCCGGTTCTTTAATTCTAAAGAATCGGTATTATCATTTTATGAAAATCATATTTGATTGATCTTTTGCAATTTAAGTTGTAAAGTGTTATTAATTCTTATTGAATGTTACATTTGAAAAGTTATATTATTACCAAATAAAATTTTTTCCTACTCAATAACAAAATAATTGCGATTTATTCTGCAATTTAAAGCCCGGAAAAATTCATCTAAAACGCTACTAACATGACGAACCTCAGTACCATTCGTCCCGGCAATTGGCTATCGCAATACCCCCGCGCGAGCACGATCGCGCTTTGTTTTACCCTGTTATTTTTCAACGTTTTTAAGTTGTCCGCGCAACCGGAATCCTGTGGCTGTGCGGAAAAGGAAGCCATCACGGTTTGTTATTTTTCGGTGGCAGACTTGTGTTATGGCAATGTGTTTAGCTGCGGGTATGCCTTCGACGGACAATTTATGGAGAATGCACTGTTGAAGAAATTACTCAATCCGCAAAATTTTGGCGACGGCGGCAAGGTGGGCTGTCGCATGGAAATAAAAAAGATAAATCCTATCATGGATGTGCAATCTATTAAAGATTGTGGCTGTGATATTATATTTACGGGGCACTTTCCGGTAAATACGGAAAATAATACGATCAATTTTAATTACACGTCTATTCCCCAACCAACGCTGCAAGCCATTAAAAACTGGTCTTCCGAATGTGATGATCATTTAGTTATTGTATCACAAATAGAAGCCGCCACCTGGGGCTATACCATTGAAAACAGCAATCGCAACCCCAATACGCCAGTGTCAGGTATCCCTTTATTATCGGTTTTTGATGGTCCTTTTGGGCGGTTAAATTCTTTTTTACAAGGTGGGTCTTACCAGGGTGTCATAACAAAAATGCCGGAGACGGGTGGAGCAATTCTTGCACAAGATGCTAATAATAAGCCTACTATAGTTTTAGATAAAGCTACAAATGATATCATATTAGGGGATATTGGTATATTATGTTCCAATGGGGCGGGCAGCGTAAGCTCAGGTGATATGATTAGAAATAATAATGATATACTGGCGTGTAATCTTTTTGCGTTGGGATGTAATATTGCCGATGGTACCAAGTATTCCCACTCGGTGCAACGGGTTTGTTCCGGTGCATCCATTGTATTGCCCAATGGCACGAGGGTGCAGACGCCTGGCATTTACGTGGACACGCTCCTTGCTGCAAATGGTTGTGATTCAATTATTTATACGGAATTAATTTCAATCAATATTGATACAACTTATTACCGGCGAACCGCTTGTATTGGAGATGAATTTAATATTACAATCAACGGGATGTTGTATAATGAATTACATCCGCGCGGTCAGGAAATATTACAAAATCAGTATGGTTGCGATTCGATTGTAATCATTGACTTAAATTATTTACCTCCGGTGTTCGATACCATTCGGCAGCGTGCCTGTAAAGAGAGTGGTTTTAGTATAACGGTGAATAATGTAATATATAATGAATCCAATCCGAGCGGACGGGAATTATTACAAAATCAATACGGTTGTGATTCAACGGTTATCATAGACTTAACTTTTTTGCCCATTTCCGTCGATACCATTCAAAAAACGATCTGTAAAGGGAGTGATTATAATTTGATACTGAATAATGTGGTATATAATGAAAAAAATCCAATCGGGCGACAAGTGTTTGAAAACCAGTACGGTTGCGATTCTGTTCTGCTTGTAAATATAGCTACTTTTCCGCCGCCGAAAGTAAAGATTGATACTACTATTAATGTAAAGCAACATCAACCTTTTATATTTAATAATCATATTCCTGCTGAATATGATGTAATTTGGCAGTCTCCGGTGCAGCTCAGTTGTAATAAATGCCCCAATCCTGAAATATTACAAAAAAGTTATGTTGAAACTTTACAATTATCCATTCGCGATACCAATGAATGTATCACCAATTACACGATTCATGTAAATTATACGTGCGATCCCTTCATTCCTAATGCCTTTTCACCCAATAATGACGGGGTAAATGATGTATTTCAAATTTTTTCTACCTGTCCGTATAATGATTACAATATGATTATATTTGATCGTTGGGGTTCAAAAATATTTCAATCTACCGACAGCACCGCAGGTTGGGATGGCTTGGTCAATGGCGTGGCGGCGCAGCAGGGCGCTTATGTTTATTTTATTTCGGTGCAGGAAAACGGCAAGGAAAAAACATTTTCGGGCACGATTACCCTGATTCGTTAAAGATTATAATGTAATAATACGGCAGGTGTAAATAATTATTTTTAGTATTTTCGTTTTTTTAACGATCTTAATAACGAATGACGCATCCAGAAATTGCCCAACATCGCCTTCGTAATCAGCAGATTACACATACTAGTTTTCAAACAGCTTCCGACATCGTCGGCTGGCTGGGCGCAGTGCAGGCACAAGATTACGCAATGGCTAAATACGCCGTTGGTTTGCGTTTACCCATTGCAACCGATGATATTATAGAACAAGCGATTGATAATGCGCACATTATACGCACGCATATTTTGCGACCAACCTGGCATTTTGTTGCGGCGGATGATGTTTACTGGATGCTGGAACTCTCGGCACCACAAATTCTTCGATTGTTAGCTACAAATGATCATAAATTAGGCTTGGATGCTGCGCTTTTTACACGTAGTAATGATGTTATTGCAAAAGCATTGGAAGGAGGTAAATATCTTACCCGTGAGGAATTGATGCTGGAATTGGAAAAAGCAGGGATTGCAACCGACCCTTCGCGGGCGGTACATTTTATGATGACAGCAGAATTGATGGGCATTGTATGTAATGGCGTGCGGCGCGGTAAACAATTTACGTATGCATTATTAGCAGAACGGGTGCCGAATAAGAAATTATTACATCGGGATGAAGCTTTGGCGGCTTTGGCTTTGCGTTATTTTACCAGCCACGGACCCGCTACGGTGCACGATTTTTCCTGGTGGTCGGGTTTATCCGTCACCGAGGCGCGTAAAGGCTTGGCGGCTATTCAAGCGGATTTGAGCAATGAAACGATTCAGGGTAAAACGTATTATTTTTCTCCTAATATTATAAATGCGAGCGAATCCATTTACTTACTCCCGGCATTTGATGAATTTATGGTCAGTTATCGCGACCGCAGCGCCTCGCTCGATCCCGCTTTTGCGAAGGAACCGATTACTAGTAATGGCATTTTTAAGCCGATTATTGTGGTAAATGGACGCGTGGTGGGCGTGTGGAAACGGACGCTCCAGAAAAACAGCGTTTTGATTGAGCCAGCTTATTTTAATGCGGCTGATCGGTTGTCTGAGGATGCGCTGCATGCCGCGGCATTGCCATTCGGAGAATTTTTAGAATTGCCGGTGGAAATACGCGCTTAGTGGGCTTGGGGGTAACACACTTGTGTAAAATATTGAATATTTTAAACCCAATAAAATAGAATTTCCTTTTTATAATTTAAAAATTGTTATATTATCATCTCAAAATGAGCTGCCCGGCTACATTACATATACAAATAAAATAATGATTTAGTTAATTTTGTCGTTTTGGTAAAGTAATAATTTCCCCGTAGATTTATTGTCGAATAACAAAAGCGGGCTTTTTTACATTTCTTGATGGAGTTCCCGTAGATAACTCGTACTTTTGTTAAAATTACACTTATGAACTATTTGCTAAGGCTAATTGCCTGCCTTTCAGTCCTTTGTATAGTGAATGCGCTGCCTGCGCAAAGTTTTTCGCCCAAGCGGGAGTTTCGCGGCGTTTGGGTGGCTACCGTTGCGAATATTGACTTTCCTCGTCAGCCTACCACTAATCCGATTGCCCACAAAGAGCAATGGAAATATTTGCTGGAGCAATTTAAAAAAACGGGCTTCAATGCGGTCATTGTGCAGGTGCGCCCGGCAGCGGATGCCTTTTATCCGAGTGAATTGGTGCCCTGGTCGGAGTATCTGACTGGTAAACAAGGGGTTGCGCCAGAACCTTTATACGATCCTTTGGAATTTATGATCGAAGAAGCACATAAAATGGGCTTTGAATTCCATGCCTGGTTCAATCCTTACCGCGCTACAACCGATATGGATACGGTGACCTTGGCGCCGAATCATGTGTTTCGGACCCACCGGGATTGGATGCTGCGCTACGGCAATAAATTTTATTTCAATCCGGCACTTTCGCAGGTGCGCGAACATATTATCGGCGTCGTGGCAGAAGTGGTGGCGAAGTATGATATTGATGCGGTTCATTTTGATGATTATTATTATCCGTATAAGATTGCAAATGAGGTATATCCAGATAGTTTAGACTTTATAAAATACGGTAAAGGCTATGGCAATATTGAAGATTGGCGGCGCAGCAATGTGGATTCGCTCATCTCAGGGGTACATAGCATGATTAAACTGGTGAAACCGCACGTACAGTTTGGCGTAAGCCCCTTTGGCGTGTGGCGCAACAAGGACAAAGATGCAACCGGCTCGGACACGCGTGCCGGCGCAACAACGTATGATGATTTGTATGCAGATGTAGTAAAATGGATGCGAGAAGGTTGGATTGATTATGCCATTCCACAACTGTATTGGAACATTGGCTTTACACCGGCTGACTATTCGACGCTGCTGGGGTGGTGGGGCTCGCGCAATTACCAACGCAATCTTTACGTGGGGCACGCTGCTTATAAAGTACAGAACGACCGTGAACCGGCGTGGTCGAATCCCAATGAAATTCCCAAGCAGCTTCAACTCAATCGCCGCAACGCCGTAGCGCAGGGCAGCGCCTTTTTCAGTGCGAAATCCATCCTGGAAAATCGCCTGGGCATTCGGGATTCACTAGCGGCTTATTTCAAACGCCCGGCTTTATTGCCTTTACCGCCGGAAGTCTTTGAACGACGCTTTAAGGAGCCGGTTTTACAGCGTCCGCGTTTGCAAAAGAAAGAAAAGCGCGTGCGTTTGCGTTGGAAATCACATCCTGAAGATCGGCTGAAGCCGCCAGCTTATTACATTGTTTACCGATTTTATGGCTCGAAAACCGGAGATTTCGAAGACGCGGAAAGCATCATCCACATCAGCCCGCTGTTTCAAAAAAACAAGCGTTTTCAACATATGGACTTCAGCATTGAAGATAAAACGACGTACACTTATGTGGTGAGTGCGGTCAATCGTCAACATTTGGAGAGTCGAACCAGTAAACCGCGCAGCGTCAATGTAAAAGGCATCTCGCCACCGGAAGAGGAGGTCGTACCGGAAGAAAGTGTGGACAATCTTCAACAAAATTGAATAAGGATCGGTTAAAAATGGTTCGGGCGACGCCTTCCTCCGATCTATTTTAACCGATCTCAGTTTCTTTTACTTGACATGCTGTACCTGCTCTTCCACCAGAATGGGCATGCGTTTGTAGCGCAGGAATAATTGTACCGTAGCCAGTACATCTTTTTCGCAATAATGCGCAATGCGCTCTACATCAGCTTCTTCCCAGAATACACTTCCTACCTGACTGCCGTCCATATCATCCTTCGGGGAGGGAAAACCCAGTACTGCCGCCAGCAGCCGCATGGAGGTAAAGTTTTTATTATCACCAAACTTCCACAGTTCCATTGTATCCAGCAAATGCTTGGTTTCCCAGGGCTTCTTTCCGGCAATGTTGAGCAAATCGGGGAAAGCCATCTGATGCACAATCATCCGGCGGCAGATATACGGCACATCAAACTCCTTAATATTATGACCGCACATAAAATGTTTGAGCGGATCGAAGTAATACTGATTCAGCAATTTGCAAAACTCTTGTAGCAACTCATACTCATCATCTCCGGCGAAGGATTTCAGGCGTAGGCGCAAGCGATTGTCTTCTTTGCTGCGGTGTACAATGCCGACCGAGATGCACACGATTTTTCCAAATTCTGCAAAAATGCCTGCCCGCTCGTAATACAGATTTGCAACTTCGTCTTCCGTGAGTTCATCCACTGGTTTTTTAGCAACGGTGCGACTTTTGAGGTACCAAAGCTCCTTCATTTCGTCGTCCAGTTCTTCGTAATCCATTTTGTTCGACACCGTTTCGATGTCCAAAAACAGCACATTGGCAATGTCAATCTGTTCCAACATTTTATTTGAATTTAACTGTGAAAGATAAACAAATTCGTGGAATTAAAAAAATTCTGGTACATATTTATAGCAGCTTTTGCGCTAAAATCAGTTGCTGCGCAGTGCCTTCCAATGCCGCTGAAATATCGGGAAATAAGCGACTGGAATCTGGCTTCATTACAAACGCTTGAGTGGAGCAATAAAATGGAACTGCGCTTCAGATAAAAAGATGAATGGATTAGTACCGTTTTTAATTGATGATGGAGTACCAAAATGCGGTGCTACGCCGTAGGC
>JBKBWT010000015.1:19913-30617 GCA_046314415.1 Saprospiraceae bacterium | reverse complement strand
TTACCGAAATACTAGATATGTATGCTGCCGGAGCCATTGCATTCTCGGATGGGAAGAAATCTATTCAGCATAGCGGACTGATACTCAGAGCCTTACAATATGTGCAGGCATTTGACGGAGTAATTATTAACCATCCATCTGATAAAGCAATTGCCGCTGATGGTCAGATGCACGAGGGCTTCGTAAGCACTTCATTGGGTTTGAAGGGCATTCCCAGTCTGGCGGAAGCATTAATGCTGGAGCGGGATTTGCATTTGCTGGAATACACCGGCTCGCGCTTGCACGTTGCCAACGTATCTACGGCGGGCGCAGTTGAGTTGATTCGGGAAGCCAAAGCAAAAGGCTTGCGGGTGACGGCTTCAGTGCCGGTTTTGAATCTATTATTTACCGACGAAGCCGTTGCAGAATTTGATGTGAATTATAAAGTGCTACCGCCATTGCGACAAGCCCCAGACCGTGACGCGCTGATACAAGGATTGCTCGATGGCACCATTGATTGTATTACATCCAATCACACTCCAATCGATGAAGAGGGAAAAAATCTTGAGTTTCCTTATGCAAGCTTCGGGGTAATTGGGCTGGAAACCGCCTTTGCAGCCGCCTGGACTGCTTTAAAAGGGAAAATTAAACTCGAACAACTGATTGAAAAACTGGCATTTACACCTCGTAAAATTTTTAATTTAAATACACCAACTGTTGAAGTTGGACAAGTAGCGAATCTTACTATTTTTAATCCTGAACATACCTGGACATTTAGTAGCCAGGATATTCGCTCTAAATCCAATAATACACCGTTTGTTGGATACGAGTTCACAGGAAAAGTTTTAGCGATTATTCATCACCATCAGTCGGCTATTTTTAGCCATCCATAGAAAAAGCCTTGGTACTCCCGGTATTTATTCGCAATTTTATGAATGTTATTGGTTATTTATTATTCGCGAATAACGAATGCACTAAATAATTTTAATAACAACAACAACAACAAATTAATAGCATTTTCTAACCGACTTTAAACCTTATTTAGCATGAGTACCTTAGATTCTTCCAATTTTGTAGAACCAACCAATGTTTCTGCACGTTCCATCGGCATTCGCTACGGTGCTATTGCCTCCCTGCTGCTGATTGCCATCGGGCTGCTTTTTCATGTAACGGGCATGACCAGCTATACCAATCAGCTCAACCCCGGCAATATTATATCATCCGTGCTGACGTACGCGGTGATGATTGGCGCTTATGTCATGGGAATGAAGCAATACCGGAGTGAAGCAGGCGGCTACCTGACCTTTGGTCAAGGCTTCAGCGTGGGCTTCTGGTCATCCTTGATTATGGCGGTGATTACGGGTGTTTGGACCTACCTGTTTTTTACCATGATTGAGCCAGGTTTGATAGATACGATCATGGAAGCGACGCGTGACCGCATGATTGAACAGGGACAAAGCGAGGAAGCCGCTGACCAAGCCATGCAATACAGCGAAATGTTTATGAAACCAGGAATGATGACTATTTTTGCGGCAATTGGTACGCTGATTACCGGATTGATCATATCTTTGATCGTGGCAGCGATTATGCAAAAGAAGCCGCCGGTAGATGCCGTTGCTTAATGAACGTTTATGAATAATATTGCTTTAAAATACGGAATAATCGGGGGAGTGGGCGTAGTCGCCTACTTCCTTGTTTTTTATTTTATACGTCCGCAATTGATGCTGGAGCCCGGTGTAATGTGGGGTTCCACGCTGGTATATTTGACCTTTATGTTTTTAGCTGCCCGACAGGCACGCAACATGCAGGGTGATGTAGCGACTTTTACTTTTAAGCAGGCATTGCGCACGGCTTTTCTCACCTTTGTAATAATAAGCTTGTTTTATTATATTTTCACCTTCGTATTATATCGCTTAGACCCGACTATGATTATTTACGAAAAAGAAGTTGCGCTGCGCACCACCCGCTGGCTGGCAGATCTGATGAATCAGGAATTTTCCGACGACGAGTGGCAAAAATTCCGTGCAGAAAATCGCCCGATTACACTGGGTAATGCTTTGTTTGGCTTTGCACAAAGTCTTATTCGGGGCTTTATTCTGGCATTGCCGGTGGCAGCAGTAGTGCGAAGATAAAAATATTACATTCACTAATCCCCTATTTTACAGCCACTTGCACAATATTATTATATAATTTTTATCAAATTATCCTTCAAACATTAATTAAAAATAAGGGTGTAATCCTACAACAAAAAGCTGAGAAAACCGCTTAGACCCCCATCTAATACTTATGGTTCCCTATGT
Source organism: Saprospiraceae bacterium (assembly GCA_046314415.1). Classification (GTDB taxonomy): domain Bacteria; phylum Bacteroidota; class Bacteroidia; order Chitinophagales; family Saprospiraceae; genus JADJNW01. The sequence continues at coordinate 28,338 of JBKBWT010000015.1, read as the reverse complement.
AAAAACTGCTTTTTCGATCACACCCCTTCCTATTTTTCTAAAAGAATTTATCTTTGACTGAACGTATGGGATAAGAGCAGCGCCAAATTGGACAGCTACGCTATTTATATCCTCTACCATCTACTCAAAACTAAAATCGTGCCAGAAATGAAATATTTTTATTATTTGTTAGTTATTGCTGTTTTTTTTATTCATAGCTGCAAGACTACCAACCAATTACCAAGCTATAATCCCACCAAAAGTATCACCGGCAGCCAGGCAATGGTGGTAGCGCCACACGCGTTGGCGTCGGATATCGGTGTGGATATTCTGAAACAAGGAGGTAATGCAGTAGATGCTGCGATTGCCGTGCAATTTGCGATTGCGGTGGTGTATCCGCGTGCGGGGAATATCGGCGGGGGCGGCTTCATGGTGATTCGACTGAAAAACGGCGAAACTGCTGCACTCGATTATCGGGAAAAAGCACCTATGATGGCTAACCGCGATATGTATCTAGATAGTTTAAAGAATGTTGTACCAAATTTGAGCACCGAAGGGCATCTGGCATGTGGCGTACCAGGCACCGTGGCGGGCATGTTCGCGGCGCACCAGAAATACGGAAAATTGCCAATGGCAAAATTGATTGAACCCGCAATTCGCCTGGCGAAAAAAGGCTATCATATTTCCGAATCCGAAGCCAATCGTTTAAAAAATCATCAGGAATTATTTAAAAAATATAATGAATTGCCGAATCCATTTATTAAAAATGATTGGAAAGCGGGCGATTTATTAATTCAAAAAGAATTGGCAAGAACCCTGACTTTGATCAAAGAAAAGGGCGCAGCAGGCTTTTATGAGGGTGAAACTGCGGACGATCTTGTTGCAGAAATGAAGCAAGGTGGCGGTATCATTACCAAAGAAGATTTAAAAAAATATGATACTAAATGGCGTACGCCATTAATCGGAAATTATAAAAATTATAAAGTTATTTCCATGCCCCCTTCGTCGAGCGGCGGTGTGGCTTTATTACAAATGCTGGAAATGGTAGAGCCTTATCCGTTGAAACAGTGGGGTTTTCATAATACAAAAACAATTCATGTAATGACCGAAGCCGAGCGGCGCGCTTATGCCGATCGCGCGGAGCACCTGGGCGATAGTGATTTTTATAATGTGCCTATGGATTCTTTACTAAATGAAAATTATTTACAAAGAAGAATGGCGGATTTTTCGATGGAACGTACCACGCCCAGTACCTCGATTTATGCCGGTCATTTCAAGATGCGTAAAGAAACCTTTGAAACCACGCATACCTCTATTGTGGACGCCGAAGGCAATGCCGTGTCGGTGACGACCACGCTCAATGGCAATTTTGGCAATAAGGTATGGGTGAGCAATGCCGGGTTCTTTTTGAACAACGAAATGGACGATTTCAGCGTCAAACCGGGCGTTCCGAATCAATTTGGACTCATCGGTGCGGAGGCGAATGCCATTCAGCCGGGCAAGCGCATGCTGAGTTCTATGACGCCCACCATCGTTGAGAAAGATGGCAAATTATTCCTGGTGCTGGGAACACCGGGTGGCTCGACGATTATAACCACTGTTTTTCAGGTATTTTTGAATGTTGCAGAATTTAATATGAATCTGGATGATGCTGTCAATGCCAAACGGTTTCACCATCAATGGTTACCCGATGAAATTTTAATCGAAAAAAATACGTTGGATGCCGAAAAACGCCAGGTTTTGGAAAAAATAGGACATAAATTCCGGGAAGTGGAGCGCATCGCCCAAATTAAAGCCATTTTAAAATTGCCGGATGGCAAATGGCAGGGCGTAGCAGACTTTCGGGAACCCGATGCGACCGCAAGAGGATACTAAAAGTACGAGGTACGAAGCTCAAGATCAGAATATTGTAAAGAAAAATTGTACTTCGTACTTCGTACTTTCAACTTTGTAGATATTTTTGCGGCGAAATTAATGCCATTTGCACAACAATTGGGCATTTCACGCATTTCTGTTAGCAAACATTATTGACAAGCGTTAGCTTTTATAAATTTATACACACGAGTCTAAAGTCTCAAAAACAACCCTGAACGTATGCCGAAAAATTTGTTGATCGTAGAATCTCCCGCTAAAGCGAAAACAATTGAAAAATTTTTGGGGCAGGATTTCACCGTGAAGTCCAGCTATGGTCATGTACGCGACCTGGAGAAAAACGATGATGCGGTAGATATTGAAAATAACTTCTCCCCGAAATACGTCGTTACGCCAGATAAACACAAGGTAATCAAGGACTTAAAAGACTGGGTAAAAAAGGTCGATGAGGTATGGCTCGCAACGGACGAAGACCGCGAGGGTGAAGCCATTTCGTGGCATTTATGTCAGGTGTTGGGCTTGGATGAGAAAAGTACCAAGCGCATTGTCTTTCGCGAAATTACCAAACCTGCCATTCAAAATGCCATTAAAACACCCCGTAAACTGGACATGGATTTGGTGAATGCCCAACAGGCGCGGCGGGTGCTGGATCGTTTGGTAGGGTATGAATTGTCAGGCGTGTTGTGGAAAAAAATTCGCGGCAAGCTTTCTGCCGGAAGGGTACAATCAGTGGCACTGAAGTTGGTGGTAGAGCGTGAACGTGAAATAACGCATTTTAATATTATACCCTTTTATAAAATTACCGCCATTTTTAATGTATTAAATGAACAGGGTAAAACGGTTGCACTAAAGGCAGAATCGCCGGAACGCTTTGATAACGAGAAAGATGCGTTGAGTTACTTAAATAATTGTATCAACGCTACCTTTAAAATTAATGATATTGAAATAAAGCCGGTGAAACGCCGTCCGGCTGCACCTTTTACCACTTCAACCTTACAACAGGAAGCCAGTCGCAAATTATATTTTTCGGTTAATCGTACCATGCAGGTAGCCCAGCGCCTGTACGAAGCCGGGCATATCACGTATATGCGTACCGACTCGACGAACCTGAGTGAACTGGCGCTGCAAGCCATTGCTCAGGAAATTGAAAAAAGCTACGGCAAACAATACGTCCATACCCGACACTACAAGAACAAAGTGGCAAATGCGCAGGAAGCGCACGAAGCCATCCGCCCAACGTACATCGACAAGCAGATTGTAAGCGCCGACCGTGACGAGCAGCGTTTGTACGAATTGATTTGGAAACGCACGATTGCCTCACAAATGGCAGATGCTGAACTGGAGAAAACCATTGTAAAAATTGGCATTTCAACGATGCCAAAAGAAAATTTGATTGCCGAAGGCGAGGTATTGAAATTTGATGGCTTCTTGAAAGTTTACCTGGAATCGAAAGACGAGGAAGAAGACGAAGAAGCGGCTGGTATCCTGCCACCTTTGAAAGTGAATCAGGTGCTACCCTTGCAACAAATGACTGCTACCGAGCGATTTACGCGACCACCAGCACGTTATACCGAAGCCAGTTTGGTGAAAAAGTTGGAAGAACTGGGCATTGGGCGTCCTTCGACGTATGCGCCGACCATCAGTCGTATCATGGAAGAAGGCAGGGGTTATGTCGAAAAAGTCAACCGCGAAGGTGCCGAGCGTAAGTTTGCGGTGTTGACCTTGAAAAATGGAAAAATTGACAAGAAAGAGGATAAAGAGATGACTGGTGCGATCAAAAACCAGTTAGTGCCGACCGATATGGGTATCACGGTGAGCGACTTCTTGGATGCTCATTTTGAAGGCATTATGAATTATAAATTTACAGCAGAAATTGAGAAACAATTTGATGATATTTCTAATGGCAACCGGCAATGGACGGCAATGTTGAAAGATTTTTATTATCCGTTTCATTCTGTTGTAGAAGAAACTATTGAAAAAGCCGAACGTCCAAGTCGAGAGCGCGTGTTGGGTACGGACCCTACTACGGGTCGCACTTTGCTTACGCGGATGTCGCGCAATGGTCCGGTGATTCAAATTGGTGCACCGGAAGAACTGGGTGAAGACGAGAAACCGCGTTATGCCAATTTGCAACCGGGACAATCCATTGAAACCATTACGTTTGACGAAGCACTAAAGTTATTCCAACTTCCGAAAACACTGGGCAATTACCAAAATGAAGAAGTGAGTGTTGGCACCGGGCGTTTTGGTCCGTATGTAAAATTTGGTGAAAAATTTATATCCATTCCCCGTGGCGAAGATCCCTTAACGGTCACGTTGGAGCGTGCCAAGGAATTGATCGATGTCAAACTCCGCGAAGAAGCGCCGGTGGGCACTTACAAAGGCTTCCCTATTGGCAAGGGCAAAGGGCGTTTTGGTCCTTTTTTAAAATGGCAGGATTTATTTATCAACGTGCCCAAAAAATATAATTTAGATACGATTACGCTCGAGGAAATGCATGAGTTGATTGAAGCCAAAGTTAACAAAGAAGCGAATCGTTATATAAAACGCTTTGAAAGTGAAGGTATTGACATCGAAAACGGGCGTTGGGGTCCTTTCATTCGTTTTGGTAAAAACATGATTAGTATTCCGCGTAAAGACGGCGAGAAAGTAACTTCGGAGATAGCAGCGGAAATGACGCTCGAAGAAGTAAAAAAAATCATCGAAGAACAAATACCCGACGCCTTTACTAAAAAAACGAAGAAAAAGGCAACCACAACAACGAAGAAAACAAGCACTAAAAAAGCGACTACAAAAACGAAAGCTAAGTAATTTATCAAACTGGAATATTGGAAAATTGGAAGGGTCAGCTACCTACACTCCAACTTTCCAATGTTCCTACATTCCACTACAATATGGAAGACAATAAAAAAAATCAAAATCGCAACGAGCTTAATATAGAATTATCGGAAGAAATTGCGGAGGGCGTTTATTCCAATCTTGCCATTATTTCGCATTCGCCATCGGAGTTTGTGCTTGATTTTGTGCGCATTATGCCCAATGTGCCCAAGGCAAAAGTAAAAGCCCGAGTTATTCTGACACCGCAGCACGCCAAGCGTTTGCTGAATGCATTGAATGATAATATTCGCAAATACGAGCAACAATTTGGTGTCATTGACGAGCCGGAACAACCGCCATTTCCACCGATGAGCTTCAATACGCCGAAGGCACAGGCTTAATGGGTGAGATGGGATAATTTTCTGAAATTTAGCGAAAATTCGCTAAATTGGTGTATCTTAGCAAAATAGATTACAAATTTTCTAAGATGCCCGAGACAACGATCACCAAAGCTGCCTTTAATGCCAATGCACCAGCCGTGCAAACGCTTTTACGTAATTTGAATACCCCCTGGAAAATGCGACTTTATTATTTACAAAAGTTGCCATCTTTATATTTTTGGGGCGTTCGTATTAAATCATGTAATGAAAACCGCGCCGAAGTAAGCATTCCATTTAGCTGGCGTTCGCAAAATCCTTTCCGTTCTACTTACTTTGCGGCATTGTGTGGCGCAGCCGAGCTATCCACCGGGGTACTGGCTTTGATTGGGCTGGCTGGTCGAGAAAAAGTTTCGATGTTGGTAACGCAGGTGGAAGCGCAATACTTTAAAAAAGCGGATGCTACCGTTACATTTACTTGTGAACAAGGTACTGAAATAATTGGCACCATTGACCAAGCCATTGCAAGTGGAGCGCCCCAACAATTCACTGCAACTTCAACTGGAAGATTACCAAATGGCGACCTTACCTGCCAGATGCAGATTACCTGGTCTTTTAAAGCAAAAAAATAATAAAAATAAAACTGTGGTGCATTTTCATAATAATACACCACAGTTATGATATATTTTACTGAATAATCAGTCTCCTTACTGCATTAATATTATCAGATAATACATTTACCATATAAATACCAGACGGTAAATTTCCAGGCGTAAAGGTCAACTGGTTTTCACCGGCGAGGACATCATAAACCTGCGCTTGTAATAATTTACCGGATAAATCAAATAAACGGACGTTCAAACGCATGCTTTCCGGCAGGTTGGCAGTGATTTGAACAGCCTGGTTGACCGCAACCGGATTCGGAAATACTTCCAAATTAATTTTATCAGCGGGGTCTTCCGTAGAAGTCGTAATGGTCGTGCGGAATCGACCCGTTCTCGAAAAAGTGCCGCAGGTGCTATTGGCATTGAAGCCTTTTACCCGCCAATAATAAGTCCGGCTATTTACTAAATTGGTTAAGTTTAACGAATTAGTATTTACAATATACGTTTCCGTCGAAGCGATTGCAAAATTAGCGGCAGTACTTACATCCACGATGTAATCTGTGGCACCGGGCAGTGCGTCCCAGTTTAATACCACGTTAGAAAAGTCAACACTGGCGCCGACTGCCGGAGAAAGCAGGTTAATACGCAGGGTATCCAGCAAAGGCAGCGGAGGTGTTTCCGTAATAAAGAAGCGTTTTACGGTGTTTAAATTTGCGCGCATTACACTGACTTGCTCGGCAGTAAAGATACTTACACAATTATCCGTAGCATAAGACATGATATTTTTAGCATCCGAACGAAACGTAGTACCCGTTGGATCACGTTGTATAACATTGCTTTGACTCTGGCTGTTACACGCCCAGCGGTCATTGAGATAATCCGGAGACGTATCGCACAAACCATCGCCGGAAGTCTTACAGTTGCTGCCATCTACGCGTTCTGAGGCTCTATTACCATTAACGGTTGCCGGGGCATTCAAAGCATAATCATGGTCAAATCCTTCCCAACCCCAAAAAGTATGATACAAGCCGAGGGCGTGCCCGATCTCGTGGGCGATGGTGTGATTGCCACTGCGTATTTCATCTTTATTAATAATAACAAAATCCGAACTAATATCTCCGCTATAACCTGCTGCTCCAGCCGCATTTTCAACTACATATACATTAATTGTATTTGAAATATTATTACTCCTTGCGATCTGTCTGCCCACCGCACTCGAAGTATGATTATAAAAACGGGTATTATTAATATAACGCAGGTTACCTGCCATATAAAATACCACGTTTGCTTGTCTAAAATCAGAATTTAAAGTGCAAAAGGCATCTAAAACGGACTTGAATGATATATGACTATCGCCGGCATCCGTACCAACGGCATGAATCGTTACAGGAACATATAATAACTCGTTCGTTTTTTCAAAAGCATTGCGATTGCTCAGATAATCTTCGGTCCATTTAGAAGGCGCAGTGGAAGTACCGCACCAATGTTGTGTTTCTTGTGCCTGGGTCAGTAATTGACTACCGAATAGCAATAAACTGAATAATAAAAGCTGTCTCATTTGTAATCTTTATATTATTAATGCAAATTTTATTGAATGATAATTTTTTCCGTTTTATTAATCTTATCTGCGATTACATGTAGTAGGTATATACCTTTTGGTAAATGGGGCGTTTTAAAAGATAATTGTTGCGTGCCCGCGATTGCATCATAACGGGTAGTTTGTAATATTTTTCCAGATATATCATATAATAATAAATTCAAACTCGTGTTTTCAAGCGCTTGAATTTCAATATTTAATGCTTGATTATTTCTTGCCGGATTTGGAAAAACCTTGAAATGGGTGGCGGCGTTTACAGCATCGGTTGAAGTCGTATTATCGGGTGTAGCCGTGCGAAATGAGGCAACCGGGCTAATCGGGCTACAGAAAGAGTAATCATTATAAGCTTTAATACGCCAATAATAAGTTCGGTTATTTACCAGATCACCAATGTAAAGATTATTGGTATCTACTAAATAAGTATCCGTTGAATTACCCGGAAAACTCGCAAAACGACTCATTTCTACATAATAATGCGTAGCGCCCGGCATAGCTTGCCACTCCAGCGTTACATTTGTAGGTGCAATGGTATCGCCTTTTTGGGGAAATAAAATTTCGGTAGTCAGTGTATCCAGCACAGCGAAGGAGGGCTGCGGTGCAAGAAACTCGCGCTTTGCCGTAAGAATGTGGGCGCGCATTGCCTGAATTTGCTCATCCGAAAAACGATTCGAGCACTCGGCGTAAGACATGATGAACGTCCCATCCGAACGAAAACTGGCGCCCGTTGGGTCTTTTTGTAAATAACTACTTTGAGATTCATTATTACATTGCCACTGCCCGATTTCTAAATAATCGGGTGAAGTATCACAAAATCCATCGCCAGCCTCAGCGCAATTACTGCGATCTACCCGTTCTACCAGGCGATTGTAATTCACCAATTCCGGGGCATTGGCAGCAAAATTATGATCATAGCCCTCCCAACCATAAAAAGTATGATTGAGCGCCAGTGCATGCCCCATTTCATGTGCCCAGAATGTATTATTTTCATTCACATTTTTTTGTCCGAGTACTACGGTATTGCCTCCTAAAAAAGCATAAGCCGCTACCCCACTCCCACCGGCATTGGCAACCCAATAACAATTAATCGTATTTGGAATATTATAATCCCGACCAATACTAGCACCTATATAAGTGCGATCATGATCATAATAAGCGGTGTTATTTACATAACGGATATC
>JBKBWT010000015.1:0-19903 GCA_046314415.1 Saprospiraceae bacterium | reverse complement strand
AGCATTCAGTACATTTTTAACCGAGGTATAACCTTTTCCTTCGTCGGTGCCAATGATTTGAATCGTGACCGGAACATATAATATTTCATTTGATTTTGGATAAGCACCGCGATTTTTTAAATAGGCGTCCATCCATTTCGACGAAGTTGCCGGGGCTCCGCACCAATGATTCTGGGCGTTTAAAGCGCCAAAGCTGCTTAAAGTAATTAATAATAACAGTAAAAATTGCTTCATTTTTATAATTTAATAAATAATTACATCGAATATCCGACCCCTTATTAAGTTTGGCGCATTACCATTTTTACAAATATGATATAATCGGTCTTGTTTGAATTGGGAGGTAGTTCAATCTTTACTTATTGTATAATAATTTTCTTGACGCTCCTACCAGTAGTCGTTTGAATCGCCAGTAAATAAATGCCGGCGGGCATTGCGTCTGTGGCAATTAATTTTTCCTGAGTACCTATCATAAAATCCTGATTTCCAAAATCTTGCACCGTTTGCCCAAGCGGATTCAGCAATGCTAATTGTGCTGCAAATTCCTTGCCAATGTTAAACTGTAGTCGCAACGGCTCGCCCCGATGTAAAGGATTTGGACTTGCCTGCCAATCATTTAGTTCCTGAATGTCTTGCACTGCGGTCGTTTGACTCCCGGTTCGGAAGTTTCTACTTTCAACAATACACGTACACCTGTAATATTCATTAAAAGGACGTATTCGCCAGTAGTACGTTTTACTGGGTTCCAAAGTTTCAACAGTTAGTTGATTTTCGACGGTGATAAATGATAGGGTCGTACTAACGGTATATGCCGGCGAGGTGCTGATTTCTATCAGGTACTGATTGGCACCGTCCACGGGGGTCCATTGGAGGTTCACCTGCGTATAAACCGCAACGGTAGAGCCAGGTACCGGCGATACTTGCTGGGATGAACCGCTAAATTGCAGATAATCAGGCGTGTAGCTACTGCGAACGTACGTGCGATCTTCATTCATGATGTCGGTTTGCATCAGGCTTTTCTGCTCTGCCGAAAAATGATATTCACTGCGCACACACGCATCAAAATAGCCCATAAAATTGCTTTCGTCAGGATTCACCAAGGTTCCCGCGGGGTCTTTGGCACCGCCATTGTAATTACAATCCAGCCAGAAAGCGCCAAAATTATAATCGGGCGGTGTATCACAAATAAAATCACCGGAGCTAGCGCAGTTGGACTTATCCTGGCGTTCGGTGGGAATTTGACTGGGTGACATGCTAGGAGCAGGATTGCCGTGGGCTTCCATCGTCCAGGGGTCCATATCCCAGCCATTAAATGTATGTAATAAACCGAAAAAATGCCCTACTTCATGTGGTAACGTATAAGTAAATGATTTAATCTCATCTTTTTGAATCACCAACCAATCTTTAGAATTCGTGTAATAACCCGCAACATACCCGTCAAAACCCGTCGGATTGGCATTGTCCACCAGCCAGATATTCATGGCACTGGGATCACGGTAGGTTTCCATTACATTGCGATAATTATAATGATGGGTGTAAAGTCGGTCATCATTTATAATATTCAATTTACCTTTTATATAAAATTGAATGCCCAGACTGCGAAAATCATTATTTAAAGCGCAAAGTTGCTCGAGCACATTGCGCAGCAAAATCCCCCCTGAGCCATCGCTTTTCTGCACTACATGAAATTTGATCGGCACGTACTGGGTACTGCGTGGGAATACGGCTCCGGCAGCCAGGGCTGCCTTGTTTTTCAGGAGTTTCGCTTTAATCGCCGCTGCCTCTGCGCCAATAGTCCCGCACACTTGCGCCTGGGAAAACTGGGAAAACAAGCTCAAAAACAAGGTTAATTTGATCCAGGTAGAGAATCTTTTCATATTTAATTTTTTCGGCTTTACTATTGGGAACGTGAAATTAACAAAAGGAAACATGCGGAGGATAAGTCAAGCTGCTAATTCTTTCGTCTTGTGGCTAACAAAGCTAATAAAAAAGCACTATAATTGCACCGATTTTAGCAAAGTTCAAAAGTTTGGAGTTCAATGTTCAAAAGTTAAGATCGCCTGGATTTCTAAAAACCGTTTTTCATACCCTTAAAACGCTTTGAATCCCTTGAACAACTAAGCTTTGAACCCTTAAACCTTTAAACCAACTATTATGAGTAAAGTAACCATCATAGGCGCTGGCAATGTGGGCGCTACCTGTGCTAACGTACTGGCACACCGCGATATTGTAAAAGAAGTGGTCATGCTTGACATTCCCAATGCGGAAGGTATGGTCGTCGGCAAAGCGCTCGATATGTGGCAGCAGGCACCGATTGACAATTACAGCACTTACCTGCGTGGCACGGTGAATTATGAAGATACGGCTAATTCGGATGTAGTAGTCATTACTGCCGGAGTACCCCGTAAACCGGGCATGAGCCGCGACGATTTAATTTCTATCAACGCGAATATTGTAAAGTCGGTGACCGAAAATATTATGAAATATTCGAGTAATCCGATTATCATCGTTGTATCCAATCCATTGGATGTAATGACTTACGCTGCGCACAAAGCTTCGGGTTTGGATGCAACGAAAGTGTTTGGTATGGCGGGTATTCTGGATACCGCGCGTTACCGGGCATTTATTGCTGAGGCATTGCAGGTGTCGCCAAAAGATATTCAGGCACTGCTGATGGGTGGTCACGGTGATACAATGGTACCGCTGCCACGTTATACTACGGTTGCCGGCATTCCGGTTACAGAATTGATGGATACCGATAAACTAAATGCCATTGTAGAACGCACGAAAGTGGGTGGCGGCGAGTTGGTGAAATTGATCGGCACCTCCGCTTGGTACGCACCAGGCGCAGCGGCTGCACAGATGGTAGAAGCCATTGTAAAAGATGAAGATCGGGTGTTCCCTTGCTGTATCAAGCTGGAAGGTCAGTATGGCATTGACAATGTGTATGTAGGCGTTCCGGTTAAACTGGGCAAAACGGGTATCAAGCAGGTGATAGAAGTGAAACTGAACGCAGATGAAATGCAATTGCTGAATGATTCGGCGGCGGCAGTAAAGGTGGTAATGGATGTTTATGATAATTTGACCGCTCAAGCATAAAGTATTGATTGTAAGTTAGTGGTTATCAGGCATCTATTGATCCTGATAACTGCTAACGAATGACCGACTTCAAATTCAGCCGCCCAATCAACGCATCCATATCCACGTGCTCCCGAATCAATTCCACCGCGCGTTTGATCTTCCATGGCGTTTTAGTATTAATTTTTACTTCAATACGACTAATTTTTACTACCGAACCATAGGTGTCTAACGTAGTGGTTATTACTGGAATACGATGGTCAATTAAATACGGTTTATTAAAATCGGCACGTTCATACCAACGCTCATGTCGCCCGTCGCTGGTCACAATCACCCCCGATAATGGTGACTCCGGCAAACCATTTATACGACTTATTTCGTCAATTTTTTCGAGCGCCTCGTCCAGCCGACGATAGCTCACTACCAGTAAGATATTTTTAGATTTCAAAAATTCATCTTCATCAATGAGGGAACCTGCCACAATATCTTCCACCCGATTACCCAGATAATCCTCGTTTAAAACAACTTTGCCTTCCACCGCCTGATTATTGGAATCCATAATCGGAAACGACAGCACTTCATCATAAGGCAACAAACCTAATAATGGAATATCGATTTGCTCAAATTTCTTACGCAGGTAATATTCAATCTCTTCCTTCTTATCTACATATACTTTGTTGACAATGACACCCAGAATTGGTACTTTTTGCTCGCGAAACAAGGCTAAACTCATCTCCAGCCGATCAATCGTATTGCCAATGCCACCTTCTACAATCATCACCACGCCACAACCCAACATTTTGGCAACTTTTGCATTCGACAAATCCACCACTGTACCCACGCCGGGATGTCCTGTGCCTTCATAGACGACTACATCGTATTCACTTTCAAGTACTTGTGCGGCGTTTAAAATTTGATTTTCAAAATTGAATTGCGTTCGATCATCAATGTAGCGTTTCGTAACGCCCTGCCCGATAATCACCGGACTATGCACCTCAGGGTTCATGCTGAATTTCAAAAAATCGGAAAACAACACCGCATCTTTATCGGCAATCCAGCCATCCATACTGATAAATTGCTGCCCCACCGGCTTGCAGTAGCCTACCCGAAAGCCTTTTTCAAACAAATTCATCACCAAACCCAGTGTGGACGTGGTTTTCCCGACGTGTTGTCCAGTGGCTGCAACAAATATATTCCTCATGCTTTGCCTGGTTTAGTCCTAAAATCCTATTTAAGCATTGCCCGGAATTGTAAAACACTTTCAATTGAAAATCCTATTAACGCCGTCGAATAAAATTTGCAAATGCTGCTGCCGACAACGCATTCACACAATTGACTGCATCCAACCCCCCTTTGCGTGCCGACAACACGCCATAATGGATGTCATGAATGCCCGCGGTGCTATGCGCATCGGGATTAATGGCAATTTTCACGCCTTTTTCCAAGGCATACGGAATCCAGCTCCAATCCAAATCCAAACGATAAGGGTTGGCATTCAATTCAATTGCTACGCCATTCGCTGCACAAGCATCAATTATCTTTGCATGATCAATGGGGTACCCCTCGCGCGAGAGCAGGAGTCGCCCAGTCGGATGGCCCAGCATGGTCGTGTAAGGATTTTCTATCGCCGTCAGCAAACGCTGGGTCGCTTTTGCTTCGTCCATGCGCAAATTACTATGCACCGAGGCGATTATAAAATCAAAACCTTGTAATATCTCTTCAGGATAATCGAGCGAGCCATCGTTCAGGATATCACTTTCAATGCCTTTGAATACAACAAACGGCGCCAACTCCTGATTCAATTGATCAATCTCCGCCCATTGTTGAATCACGCGCTCTACTTGCAGACCGTTGGCATAAAAAGCAGCTTTAGAGTGATCGGTTATACCCAGATACGCGTACCCCTTTTGCCGGGTGTACACTGCCATTTCGCGCAGCGTGTTAATTCCATCGCTGTAGGTGCTATGTGCATGCAAAACGCCCACAATATCTTGCTCCTGAATCAAATCCGGCAACTTGCCGGTCACTGCTTTTTTAATAACGGCTGCATTTTCACGCAATTCGGGGGCGATATATGGTACATTCGCTTTCGTAAAAATAATTGCCTCGTCCGTTTCATGTTCCAGGTCTGTTCCTGCAAACTCCAACTGAAAGGCTTCCAAAAAAGTAGGCGCAGCAGTGGTGCGAAACAATGCTGATCCAAAATCCTGCGGGGCACATTGATAAATAGTGACCGGATATGTATTTTCCGTCAGCGCTTGATATAAAAACGGCTCCTGACTTTTAAGTGTGAGGTTTTTATTATCAAAAATCAGGTTTAAATCATCTAATGTACCGATGAGTATTTCAATTTTGTCGGCTACATTATTACATCTGCGGAGCGCTCCGGTGAAACTTAGCTTAGCATCCGGCAGCTTTTGCTGTAAATATTTTAATACGTCTAAGGCTTCTGCTTCGAGCGTAGCGTAATGAAATTGATCTTTCGAGCGCTGATAATATTCCAGCTTTTGCTTTAGCGCGTCCTGCGTCTTTTTACCAAAACCCTTGAGTTCAATCAGTCGATTTTCATTTACTGCATATAATAATTCGCCAACACTTTCAACCCCCAGCTCTTTCCACACCGTATAAACCTTTTTCGGTCCAAAACCGTCAATGTCCATCATTTCAATCACGCCTGGCGGCGTTACAGCCTTGTACTTTTCCAGCGTTTGCATCTTGCCGTTTTGCAACAACTCCCTGATTTTTCCGGCTATCGCCGTGCCCACTCCTTTAATGTTGTCAATCTCCTCTACACTCATCTCGGTTAATGGACGATCCAGCTTGCGCAAAGTGAGATAGGCGTTCTGATACGAACGGATTTTGAACGGATTTTCACCGTGCAACTCCATCAAATCACCTAATTGCTGAAAAGATTGGGCAATTTCTTTATTGGTCATGGAAAAATGGTTTTGCAGCACAACCAAAAACGATTGTATCAAGCGGTTTTAGTCACCTTTTTTAGGTTGATGGGTAGCAGGCTAAAGCTTAACATTTACAGGCTGAAGCCTGTGCTACGTTTGCAGGCTAAAGCCCGCCCTACGTTATTGATTAAACCACTGAATTATAGTGCGTACCTGTGCTTCTGCAAACAAATCTACGACATCATCACTCATCAGCAGCGATGCATCTTCAAAGTTGTCAAAGAATAAATGTTCATTTAGAATAGCCGGCATAGCGGTGTTAACCAATACATAAAAACCGGCTTCTCTATCCTGGTCGCCGTCGGTTGCATCCGGGCGCATGGTAATGCGACTACCCAACAACTCCCGTACATTATTAAACTGCATTTCTGCCAAACGATCCGACTGCGTACTACCACGCGAAGTGTACACTTCAAATCCGCGCGCCGCACCGGTACTGGCGTTGGAGTGATTCGATATATAAATACCCTCTTTAAAATTGCGATGATACCAGTTTGCTGTTTCTACGCGCTGCGCCAATGGCGTATCCAGGTACTCGTGCGCAACAATGATGTAAGAAATACGCAAATTCCAGAGCTTTTGTGCAACGCGGTTGGTGAGCGTCCGATTCCAAACGCCTTCAAAAAACCAGCGCCCTTTGTGAAATGTACCGCGCGTGTGCTCAAATTGCTTACTAGGCGCCGTTACATAATTGCCATTCCGGTCTAATCCGCCGTGCCCGGGGTCTAAAAATACACAGAGATCTTTCATAGGATTTGTAAGTTTTTGTCTTCAAAAACGAAGGTAAAAAAAGAATTCACATTTACAAGGAATAGCAAGGCTTTGCCCAAGCAAAATTTTGGCAAGGGTTTAATTTTTATGCTAATGGAAGCCTATCGCATAAGCTAGCCATGCTTTTATTTACAATCGGTAGCCTATTTTATAATTAAAACTGCTTCTTTTTTATTTGGTTTGATACGTTACAATGTATCGGATTGCAAAATGATTGATTTACTGCCAAATGGATTTTAATTGATAAAAAGTTGCTTTTTTCAACTGCGCCGTACCATTTTCAGCGAATAGTTTTACTTGCCGGTAGTCCTCATTTGGAAAATAAAGGTCGGTTATCACCGTAGCGCCGCCGTCAGCAAAAAGTTCAGCCGACATTTTATCAAAAAAGAGGTGTAGTTGTACGGTATTACTGTTTATCCATCGGGGTGCGATGGTTACTTTATCATTAAAAAGCTCCGAAAAATCAGCTTTCCCCGCTTTGGTTCGGTCGCTGTAGAAGGTCTTTGCGCCGGCGTTGTAGCCTATCCGATACACTTCGCCCTTCGTATTGCCTAATTCGATGCCAATATTGACCAACGAGTCGCCACTTAATTCAAATTCGAGCACGGCTTCCATTTGCGTGGGCGCAAATCCTAACTGCGGGGTGATATCTACCGTGCCAGTGATGGCTTGCGCAGCTACCGGGCTGGTTTTTGCACGTAATTGCTCGAGTTCTTTAACCGGCTTGGACACTAATCGCAATCCGGCGGGCGTATTTTGCAGCGTCAACTCACGCGAAACAGTCATCGCGCTGCGCCACCGCTCAGTAGGGACAACTTGTGCATACTGCCAGTTGCTCATCCAACCGATCAACAAGCGTCTGCCATCTTCGCGGGGCACATCCGACCAGGTAACGCCGGCATAATTATCGCGCCCGTAGTCCATCCACAAAGTAGTGGACGCCGAATCATCACTGGTGAAGGTTTTTCCGTCAAAATTGCCGATAAAATATTGCGTAGCGGAGCCACCATTGGGTCCACCGGGATTGATACTAACTAAAAGTACCCATTTTGTCTGATCAGTGCCGGCTATTTGCAAGGGAAACAAGTCAGGACACTCCCACACGCCGCCATGTGCACCGCGGTCTTTACCAAAATCGCTCTGATGCGTCCAGTTTTTTAAATCCGGGGAAGCATAAAATGCAATATGGTCTTGCGCCGCTAAAGTCATGATCCATTGTTGTGTGGCTTCGTGCCAACTTACTTTGGGATCGCGAAAGTCTCGAATGCCGGGGTTCTTTAATACCGGATTGTCGGGGTATTTTGTCCAGGTACGCCCGTTATCATTGCTGTAAGCGATGCTTTGTGCCTGAAAATCGATGCGTCCTGCTTTTTCCTGCTCGGCATTATGCGAAGTAAAGATGGCAATCAGCGGCGGCTGCCCGTCTTTTCCTAAACCACTGGTGTTTTTCCAGTCCACCACGGCGCTTCCCGAAAAGATGTAGCCGTCTTCATCAGGAAACAGGGCAATCGGCAGATGTTCCCAGTACACCAAATCCTTGCTGACGGCGTGTCCCCAATGCATCGGTCCCCAAACTGTACTGTCCGGGTAGTATTGATAAAACAAATGGTACTCGTTATTATAATAAAACATGCCGTTGGGGTCATTCATCCACTTTTCCTGAGGGGAAAAGTGAAATTGCGGACGATATGGCTCGGCATAATATGCTTCGGTTTCGGTCGTTGGTTGCACTTGCTTACAACTCATCACAAACAGGGTACATATTCCAAGAAGAAGGGTTGTACTTTTCATCATCTTTGTAGGTTTTCAATGGATTGGCTCCGCCATTACATTATTCTTTTACTCAAATCTTTTAATCAAGTGCTCGTTTTGCAAAAAAGGAGCTAACATTTTATACAACGGATTACCTTATTGTTGCAAAATATTGCTTTCTCCGGCAATCATCTTTTCAACATCATTAATCGTTACGGTCGGCAGCGCGCCCCGGTGCGTCGCTATAAGAGCACCCATTGCACATGCAAATTGCAGGCAGGTTTGTGGTGCACGCTGCTGCAGCCATTGACTCAAAAAGCCAGCTAAAAAAGCATCGCCGCTGCCAATCGTATCTTGCACCTTGATCGGAAATCCGCTCTGGGTGAATGTTTCACCAGCTTGGGTGAGTTGTGCACCAGCTTTGCCCAGTGTTACTAAGACTGCGTCAATATTATACTGTTCTTGCAGCTTCGGCAAACGATCTTTCCAGTTGGTTCCTCCGGCAAACCACTCACAAAGCAGTTCTGCCTCGTCTTCATTCATTTTCAGGAGATTCGTATTTGGCAACAACGTTTTTATTAATTCTTTGGAGTAAAAAGGTGTACGCAGATTGACGTCAAATACGCGTACCGGGGCGGCTTCTATTAAAGCCAGCAAGGTTTGACAACTGGTGGTGCTGCGGGCAATTAAACTACCGTGCACAAATACAGCAGCGTTCTTTACTAATTCAACTATCGGGGGGCTATTGCGAATAAAATCCCAGGCTACCGGCTGTTCGATGGTGTAAATTGGTTCGTTGCGGTCGGAGAATGTAACATTTACGACGCCTGTTGCATAGTGATCGTCCTGTTGTATAAAATCAGTGGCTACGTTTTTTTGTTGCAGGAAGTCCAATAATGCTTCACCCAGCGCATCTTTACCAATCCGGCTAATCATTCGGGTTGCAATGCCTAATTGTTGCAAATGAAAAGCCACATTCATCGGCGCGCCGCCGGCTACTTTACCACTGGGCAACAAATCCCACAATACTTCGCCAAAACATACTGCATTCGTCATAGCAATCTGAATAAAATGGAAGAATGTATTATAAAAAAGCGTGGCTAATATAAACTTTTACTAGTCTTGTTTTTACGCCAAATCGTTTTATACTTAAATCGGCTCTTTTGCCGAAGTACCCAGCTTGTTCGTATTTCTGTTAATGAGCTGATTTTCTAACTCTTCCAATGGTATGCCTTTGGTTTCGGGCATCATTCCATACACAAAGAGCAATTGTAAAACCATCATGAAGGCAAATACAGCAAACACGGCGCCTTCTCCAATGTTTTTGAACAGTACCGGAATCAAAGAGGGGATAATTGCAGCTAATACCCAGTGCGTCGAACTACCAAACGCTTGTCCACTGGCGCGCAGGTGATTCGGAAATATTTCGGAGATGAATACCCAAATAACCGTGCCCTGTCCTACAGCGTGCGCGGCAATAAATATAAACAAAAAGATAGGCACCGCCATTCCCTTCCAGCCTAAAAAGAAAGCCACTGCCACTAATGAAAGCGACAGGATGTAACCTACAGAACCAATGTACATCAATTGTTTGCGCCCGAAGCGATCAATTAAAGTCAGCCCTACTAATGTAAAAACCAGGTTGGTAATTCCAATGCCAATGCTACTTAATAATGCGGCGCTTGCCTCTAATCCGGCTACTTCGAAGATTCTCGGTGCGTAGTAGAGGAACGCATTAATGCCGGACAGCTGATTAAAGAAAGCAATGAGGAAAGCCAGCAACAACGGGAAGCGGTATTTTTGCATGAAGATGGTTTCTCCAGAAGTGGAAGTGCTTTCATACGCTAAAATCTGATTAATTTCATGTTCTACCTCAGCAGGTGGAACAATCAGCTGCAATATTTTTGCTGCGCGGTCACGTTGATGCCGGTTGGTGAGCAGCCATCGCGGACTTTCGGGCACAAAAAATACCATCATGGTGTAAATTATAGCGGGCAGCGCCTCTACTCCCATCATCCAGCGCCACGCATTTTCTCCCAGGTCGCTTAATAGATAATTGGAGGTAAACGCCATTAAAATACCGAAGACAATATTAAACTGGTAGAGCGCTACTAGACGTCCGCGGCTTTGTGCCGGTGCAATTTCGGACACGTATGCAGGAGCAGCGATGGTAGATGCACCTACGCCCAAGCCTCCCAGAAAGCGGAAGAAAGCAAACATCCATGGATCGGTGGCTAATGCCGAACCCAGGGCGGAAACCGTATAAAAAATGCCAATCCATATTAAAGTCTGCTTGCGTCCCAGTTTGTCGGTGGGAATACCTCCAAAAATAGCGCCAATCACTGTACCCCACAGCGCTGATCCCATGATTACAAAGCCGTGAAATACTTCGCCCCGCGCCCATAATTTTTGTAATGCGAGGTCTGCTCCAGAAATCACGACGGTATCAAATCCAAACAGGAAGCCCGCCAATGCTACCGTGAGCGACCAAAATAGTATCTTGTTCTTAGCATTCATGCCCATCTAGTTTGCTGCAAAGATAGACGAGAATCTTAATTACCCATTTAAGAATTGTTTTAAAATGTACTAAAAAGCTTTCTTTTTATTCTTTTTTATCTACAACAAACGGAACATTGTTTTACGCTGTGGCTCAACTATTCGGTAAAAAAGGATTTTTATTTGGTGCAGGTAGTCGGCATGTTTAATGATGATGATGGCATTTTGTAAAAAGTACCCGTTTATTTTTAGCATTAGCCTGGCATTTTCAATAAATAACTTAAGCTTTTTTTATAACATCCTTAAAGTTTTAAAAACAAAGAAAGGAATTTTTATATTTGGCATGACCGTTCATTACATCGGTACAACTATTCGTTAAATTGGCACAACCGTTCATTACATCGGTACAACTATTCGTTAAATTGGTACAACCGTTCATTACATCGGAACAGCTATTCGTTACATCGGAACAACTATTCGTTAAATTGGAACAACCGTTCGTTAAATTGGAACAACCGTTCATTACATCGGCACGGCTATTCGTTAAATCGGTACAATCGTTCATTACATCGGCACGGCTATTCATTACATTGGCATGACTGTTTCTTCAATCGGCATGATCGTTTGCTTGATCGGGTCGGCTGTTTGCTAAATGGTGATGACCTTTTGTTTAATTGGAACAACTACTTGCCAAATTAGCATAAGTGTTGCTTACATGGGAAGAGCTATTTCATAAATTGGGATGACTTTTTTAAAAAAAAGCTGGCTCTTTTTGTACCAGGAGATGGCAATACCACAAAAAAGCCGGTGCATTTTATAAATGCGCCCGGCTTAGGATAAAAATCTTATAATAGTTTCGAAACTTTATTGGTTTCGTTTTCTGTCGCACTAGCTCATTTGTGCCGCTACCTTTTCCAATAGCGCTTTGGTCTTGCGAATACCTTCATCTTCGGGGATGGATCCTTCAAATTCGATGCCGATATAGCCTTTGAACCCAGCGTCTTTTACAATTTTGAGCATCTTTGTATAGTCGGTCTCTACACAATTGCCCTGGGCGTCAAATTCATTACTCTTGGCGCTGACCGCTTTAGCGTAAGGCATGAGTTCTGTGACGCCTTTGTAGCGATCATACTCCTCCATGCAGGGTCCTCCCCAGGGATTGCCGTCTTTATTTTCGCGGCGGATGCAGAAATTACCAAAATCGGGCAGCGTACCACAGTTCTTCATGTTGATTTCCTTCATAATGCCGGCTAGCCAGGCGCCGTTGGAAGAATTGCCACCGTGATTCTCGACTACCACGTTGATTTTGAAAGGTTTTGCAAACTCCGCCAATCTGCCCAGTCCATCTACCGCCTGTTTGTGCATCTCTTGTGGCGTACCTTTACCAAAAAGGTTGACGCGAATGGTCTTGCAGCCCAGGAATTTTGCGGCTTCTACCCATTGTTTATGATTTTCGATGGCTTTATCGCGTTCGCCCTTGTCCATCGAAGCCAGATCGCCCATGCCATCTACCATGATGAGGTGATTTTTTATGCCGTTGTCTTTACAACGCATCATCAACTCTTTCAAATAAGACTGTTCCTTTTGTTTACCTTCAAAAAACGTTGAAACATATTCTACCGCGCCAATGCCAAAATCTTTGCGGGCTTTCGCCGGAAAATCCAGGTTGGTCATTTTTTTTCCAAACAGCGATTTATTTAAAGACCACTCCGCTAAAGAAATTTCGAAGAACATTTTTTTGGAATTGATGTCTGTCAATAAGAATTCCGGGAGCAATAATGCGCCAGCCGCCAAGCCTCCCATTTGTTGCAGGAAATCACGTCTATCCAAGCTCATAAGAAAACGGTTTTAGATTGTTGGTAAAGTTAGATTCAGAGCCAAGTTAAATAATCTTACCGGATTAAAACGGAAAAAACGCAACTTTAAATGGCATTTCAGGTAGGAGATTTTAGCAAACAGCCCGGGCGTTTTAAACACCGGGGCTGCTTGTCTAAAGATACGGATGCATTTTGTTTAATGCCACATGTCTAATTTGATTTTCCACTCGCCGTTTACCTTTTCCCAGTTGATAAGCATATGACCTTTGATTTCCGTCGGCACCTGAGCGGTATCTGCCTGATACACAATGGTGTAACGTCCGACTTCCTGGGCATGACTGGCATCAATCACTTCGTAATGCAGGTTTTCGGTGGTGATTTGCAAAGTAGCACCCGGCGCTTGCACTGCATTCTGGTAATACGCCTCAATGGCTTGCTTGCCTTGTACAGGCGCTACGCCGCCCGGTGGCAGCAGGATGGCGTCATCAGCATAAACCGCGTAGATTTTAGCGGCATTTTTCTCTACGTATCCTTGCAAGGAGGCGTCATTTGCAGCTTTGGTCTGCGCAAAAACAAGCGCTTGCTGCGTAGTTTCAGAGTTGGTGCAAGCTGTTGCAAAGATCAGCCCGACCGTAATAAAAAACAGCTTTTTCATACGACAATAAAGGTGGTTAATTCAAGCTCAAAGGTAGGACAACCCGAAGTGCGAAACCTGATAGTTACCTTCCGGTAACCGAGTACGCTTTTGGTTACCATCGTAAAAACCGTATCTTTCAGCAGTAAAAAACAAGGACATGAGCAAAAGCTATTATGACTGCCCTATCGAAGCTACGTTGGAAGTGATCGGAGGAAAGTGGAAAGCAAGTATTGTATATTACCTGGCGGAATCTCCCAAACGGTTTGGTGAATTGGTGGCGTTGTTAGAAACCTGTTCGGCACGGGTGCTCACCAAACAGTTGCGGGAGTTGGAAAGTGCAGAAATCATTGCAAGAACATACTACCCGGAGATGCCTCCACGGGTGGAGTACGCTCTTACAACTTACGGGATGACGCTTTTACCGATCATCCACCTGATTTGCGAATGGGGGGAGTCGCGTTTAGAAAAAACGGGGCAACGCGCAGTGTATAACTAAGCGTTGCCCATATCGCTGCTTCATTTCTTACTATTTGGGAAAGCGACTGGCATCCAGTCCCGGTATAAGTTTCAGGGCATTTTTGTAGTACAATTTCTTTAGCACATTGTCCGGTAATTCCAGCCCATACATGCGCCAAAAAGCATGGTATCTTTTATAATACGGGAAGTATTCATCCGCCGATTCCAACACGCGGAAATAAGTATGGTATTCATTCGGCACGTAAGCATCTTTACCAAAGACGACGCGATCCTGATATTTAGTAAAGAACTTCAAAGCCTGACGGGGCTGGCGACCTAATTCAGCGATGATGGCGCCAATTTCAACATTCATATTCGGCATTGCATCCAGCAGTTTGCCCAGTTTATCCAGGTCGTTGGCGTGCCAGCTCATGTGCGCGGCAATAAAGGTGGTCTTCGGGTGTTTTTTAAACATATTATGTTGCTCCTGCATAATCTGCTCCCAGGAAGGCAAATCTTTATCGTCTTGCCGGTTGCGACCGGGGTGGGTTTTCAATTCCAGCCAGCGCTCATTGGTAGAGTCGAAAGGCTCCCAGAACTGCTTCGGGTCAGCGGAGTGAATAAAGACCGGAATGCGCAATTCGCCGCACTTATCCCACACTTTGTCCAGGCGCGGATCATCAATCGGCACGCGTTTTCCTTTGCTGTCCTTTACATCCATGCCCAGGTTTTTATAAATTTTTAAACCCCTGGCACCAATGCTATAATCATAATCGAGTTGTTTAAGGGTATTGGAGAGCCAATCGGGATCGTCAATGCCATTAAAACTAATATTGCTGAAAATAGCAATGCGCTTTTCGTAGCCGTGCTTCTTTACGTTGTCCATCATGGCTTTCAGCGCCTCGCTGTTGCGTCCGCTCAGGTTCACAATAATGCCCATGTTGAGCGAATCCATTTCGCGGATGAGTTTATTTAAATCCTGGGTTGCCATTTGAAAATGGTGACTATGCGTATCAATAAATGGAAACTTCGCCCGCGTGTACGTGTGCTGCGGCACCACAAGGGAGGACGGCGGATCGTAAGATTCGAAATCCATGCGAGTCTCGGACTGCGCAGTAATATTATAAAAAATGGTAAATAATAAAATGGTGACTGAGACAATACTTTTCATGGGTTAAAGTGTTTTAAATTAGCCAATGTGCTGATTTGCAAATACTTGCTGCGGATCAGCACATTATCAAAACATTATTTATCGATTATCACTATGAAATTTTTATCCAATGGATCGAGGCATTCTTTTAGTACCTCAAAAAATTCCTGCCCGTATTTTACATAAATAGACATAAAATTATCACTTCTTTCTTGTAATCCATTGCCGGGGAAGAACTTATCGCGCAGTGCCCGAATCTGGTTGAGCGCTGTTTCGTGCTTTTGTTTTTCGGCGCGCACAATGCGTCCTTCCAACTGTTCTACAATTTTTACTTGCTTGGCACCTTCGGCAAGCACGGCTTTTTCGAGCGTTGGATCTACGGTTTTTGCCTTTTCGGCAATCTGATTGAATAATTTTTCTAACGCCGTTTTTTCTTCCGCCAGGCTCAATTCCCCTTCGGAATGTTTTGCAATGTAATGTTTGATTAATGTTTCGGTATCAGTAAATAAATCTTCGACGCTCAAATCCAATTTTTCCATGCGATTGGCAGAGCCGTTATCAATCCAAAGTGCTGAATTTCTGCGAATTAGCATTGGATAATTGACATTAAAATGCTCAAATTGTGATTTTCTTTCCAACCAATAGGCAATTTCGCCGCCGCCGCCGATGTAAGCTAAATTGGGCAAAACCGTTTCCTGATATAATGGACGCAGCACCACATTCGGGCTGAAATGCTCCGGGTGTTCATTTATTTCTTGTATAATTTCTTCTTTCGTAAACGTATAATCTGTATTTAAAACTTTAAATGTATCTCCCTCACGTACAATGCGTTCACGTATTTGTGGGCGTAAGTAAAACAAATTAATTTCCCGCACATGCGCCTGACTGCTAAAACCTAGTTTTGCCAATTCCTGCTGGGTGGTGTCCACAAATGGCAAAGAGGACTGTTGTAATAACTCCTCTTCCATGATGTGCTTGAATAAATGTTTCAGCGGCACGCGGTTCATACCGATGGCAACCAGTCCATAATTTTTAAACAACTCATTTACTAAATGTAATGTCGCAAAGCCGTAAAACACCTGCGACGTATAAGCTGTTTCTACGATATTATAAATGCGTTGCGCATTTTCTGATTCACCCAAAATCTGTTTTAATTCTGCTAAAACACCCGTCAGACTTGCCGTACTCATTTTGCCTACCGGACCCGACTCGCCCGATTGCCATTCAATTTTTTTATTAAAAACCGAGGCATTATTTACTTCTTCAAAATCATGATCTTCACCGCCATTTACAAAAACGGGTACGAAGTGATATTGCGGATAGAAATTATTTAGTTGTTCCGCCAGGTTGATCGTAGAAATAATTTTATAAATGTAAAATAGAGGTCCGGTAAATAACACCGGCTGATGGGCAGTTGCAACCGTGAACGTATTCGGATCCGCTAAAGCTTCAATATTTTGCTTAACTAAGTCGCTGGTTTCAAAGGCTTTATATTGCTCGCGCAATACATCGACCAGCACCTGGCGATTTGTATTGTCTTTTTTCTTATCTTCAATGACCTGAGCGAAAGCCTCTAAAGAAACATCGTATTTGTAAAATGAACGTAATTTAGGATTAGCAGTAGCATACGCCACATCTTTGTAAGACAATTGCGGCACTTGTTCAAACGGAATCCTGGTGATTTCCATTGTTAGGGTTGGGTTTGACATTGGATTGTTTTTGGTAACGCGCACTTCGTAGCCGTACTTCGTACTTTCTGCTACATTTTAATGTGCGAATAAATGAAAATATCTACAACAGTTCTTAGATTTGGTTGCATCTTAGCTTTATCTTAACAGTTCAATGTGCTGATTTGACAGTGTGCTAATGTGCCGATTTCCAACAAAATAAGCAGCACCCGACCGAAGCCAAGCGCTGCCCGATAAGTAGATTGCTTTATTTTAAAGCTCCTTGAGGTATTTGCGAATGTGTTGCAAGGTTTCAGTTGCTTTGCAAGTCAACAAACCATCGTGCCCGGTGCCGGGAATTTTGATGTGTTCGTGTTTTTTGAAAAAGCCGACCTGATACTGTTCCTGAAAATCGTAGCCGATGTCAGTAGTCTCTTCGCTGCTGATAAACAGCACTTTAGCCTCAAAATTTTTCAGATTGGTGGTAAAATCATACGTCGAATTTTCCACTTCATCCAACGCGATGCTAATGACCGCCGCCGTGCCGGAGCGATACGATTGGTAGGGGCATTGCTCGCCACGCTCTTCATCTTTGACGTTGGCTTTCGCCAAATCATACACATAATCCGCGCGTTCGTGGTCGCCCATGCCGATGAGTTGCTTCGCCCAAAGCACTTGATTGAGGTCTTTGCCAAAGTAATTGAGCTCGGAAGCAGAAGGCGTTTTTTTCACAATGTCGGAAGAAAAAGCGCCCGGTTCCAGAAAAACCACGCCGCGCACCCGCTCGGGATGCTGATTCAAATATTGCGCCGCCACTTTGCCACCGTGCGAATGACCGATGAGCAGGACCTGCTCGCCCGGCGCATAACGATCAATCAACTCTTCCAAATCTTTCAGCGATTTTGCCATGGTCAATTCCTCCAAGGGATGCCGACGCGACAAGCCGCAGCCGCGATAATCGTGGTAAATAACTTGATATTCACCAGGTAAAGACCAGCCATTTACGACCGAATTCAACGGAAGCATGTAACGAAAATCATCGCCGGGACCACCTTCGAGCACAAAGATTTTGGGCGCATTCGCATTACCAAAAGTTTGCACGTGTAATTTGGTTTCTAACAAAGTGACCGAGGGAATACTCGCGTCTTCGTCCACCGTTTTAGCCACCAGGTTGCCAGGCTCTGCCGGATCCATTGGGTCGCAAGCAAATAGTAAAAACGTTATTATTATAAAAAGCAGCTTTTTCATTAGAATCTTTTGTTTAAACCGATTAAAAAATAAAGATTTGGAATCAAGCCGTCGAATTCACCGCTGGTTTGATACCCGCTTTTTAAATTGATTTCCAAGGAGTTAGCATCATTAGCAAACCAACTTAGGAACGCCCCTGCGCGCAGATTGGTAGCAGTCGATTCGTACCAACCATCTTTCGCATCCTTATAAAAGGTGTCACGGTAATAGGTTGAATGCTCGATGTGCGTTGCCACAATCGGATTGGCATACAAATGCGCCCCCAGTGCCCAACGACCAAGGCGAACGCCGGGAAGGACTTCAAGCGTCGCGCCCAAACCATTGTAAATACCGGCTTCATTGCTACTTTTTACCCAGGTAAGCGCCAGGCTACTGTTCAAAAGGAAGCGCTCGCCGCTGCCCAGCCAGGATTTGACACCTGTTTGCAAACGGAAATTTTCCAGCCCCAGCAAGGCGGTGTTCTGCGTGATTTCGGCGAAAGGTGCCGTTTTTAGGTTAGCAAAGTAGCGCCCGTAGCTCACATTCACGGCTACGATGTTGTAATCAAATCCCAGATTGGCGGCAAGTAAATGCCGATTGGATTCGTCGGGCGGCTGAATCTGGGCATTCACTTTTTGCAATAACAAGAAAATGCCGAGCAGCCATAAGCAATTTTTTACCTTCATAATTTCGAATGATTTTTCGGCAAAAATATCCGAAACCGAAGGTGCGAATCGTTCCGTTCTATACAGCCGAACCTACTATTGGCTGCTTTTTGCGAAATTCCGACGGCGTAATGCCCATTTTATTTTTAAAAACGGTGTTGAAGGTGGTTTTAGAATTGAAACCCGCTTCGTAGGCAATGGCAAGTATCGTATAATGTTCGTAATCAGGATTTTGCAACAAGCGTTTACTTTCTTCGAGGCGATATTTATTGACAAAATCATAAAAATTCTCCCCAAATTCGGTATTGATAAGCTCCGAAATTGCATTCGTGGACACCGCCAAACGCTCCGCCAACTCCGGCAACGTCAGGTTATTATTGCAAAATAATTTTTCACTTTCCATCAATTCTACCAACTCGATTTTTAAAATCGCTCGTTTGTCAGCAGCCACGCGGGGCGTTTTAGGCTCTTGCTTTTTATGCTCATTTTGCCAATCTTTGGTCGGGAAAATCGCATTTTGTTGCACCGCATAATAACCCAGCACAAAAAACAACAGCATAAAACCCAGAGAAGTCAAGGATTCCAGCAATTCAAATTCAAAAGTGTGAAAATTGACCCACATTACCCAAGTTATCAAAATGCCCAAACTCAGGCGCTTCAGCCAACTCAAATTCACTTTTTCCAGCGACGCCGAAAAAATATCCTTCACATGGCGCTCGTGGCGACGCACTGTGACAAAAGCCGCCACAATGTAAGCAAATAAGTGAGGCATGCCCATCCAGTTAGCGTATTGATTGCCAACCGGCAATTCCGCGTAAAGCGTCTGTAAATACTGCAATTTCTCAGCGCTGCTGCTCAGATAAAAGGGCGTGAATAGCGCTATGCAAATCAACAGGGGTACAAAATGCCACGCGAGTTTCCAATTCCAGCGAAAATCGGGCGAGGTCAGGCTTTTGGTATAAAAATAGAAAAACGGACCCCATAACAGGATAAACGGACTCAAAACTTCCGAAAAATGCGGGTAGTGAAATAAAAAATTGGTGTATTCAAAGACTAACTCCAGCATGATCGCCGCCATTACCAGGAAAAATGCTCCCAACCAGCGATTGGCGTGCGGATTGCCTTTTCGGGCATTAAAAAGCAGCAGGGCGAAAAAAATAGAATTGGCAAAGCCAACGGCGTACAACAGCGAATCTACTTCAAATTGCATGGTGTGTGTAATGTCGGGTG
>JBKBWT010000014.1:0-30863 GCA_046314415.1 Saprospiraceae bacterium | reverse complement strand
ATTTCCCGGAAAGAATATACGTCTTCCAGCACGCGTTCGAGCTTGCTTTGCTCAACTGCAATGTCAATTAACGATTTTGCATATCTGTGCGCTATTCTGACTACCGACATACCTCAGATTTGAAATTTGAAATTTGAGATTTGAAATGGAAGTATTGAACTCTCACCTTTCTAATCTCTTATTTCATATTTTAGTTTAATTTCATGTTATCCACCAACGAGTTCACCAGACGTTCTTGTTCCTGGTTGTTTTGCAGCTCTTTACGCAACAGCTTTTCTGCAATATCAATTGCTATCGTACCAATCTGGTTCTTCACATCAGTAATAGCCGCCATGCGCTGGTGTTCAATTTCCTGCTTTGCGTTGGCAACAATCTTTTGTGCCTCCGCTTTCGCTTTTTCTTTAGCTTCGGCGATGATAGACTCCTTTGCCTCATTGGCTTCTTTCAGAATTTTCATGCGCTCTTCCTGTGCCTGACGCAACAGTTTTTCATTCTCTGCCTTGAGGTTAGACATCTCTTCTTTTGCCCTTTTCGCTTCATCCAATGAATTTTGAATGTCGCTTTCCCGTTGCTTTAGGGCTGCCTGAATCGGTTTGAACGCAAAACGCGCCATCATAAACCAGAATAAGGCAAATATGACAATCGTCCAGAGCAACAACCCTGGTTCGGGTTTCATTACGGAAAAATCTGCAAGAAATAGGATAAAGTTCATTGTCTATATTTTAAAATCTAAACCTTTCACATCTTACCTTTTACATCTCATCTTTAGAGATGATAGGGTTGAAGCCAAAACCAACCGTTCCGGCATTCAACCCGATTTTTCAAGCAGTTTGGCTTAAGAGAAGAAAATGCTCAGGATGATCGCGATCAGTGCGGCACCTTCGATGAAGGCAGCCATCAAGATCATGTTCGCACGGATATCCCCTACTGCTTCTGGCTGACGTGCAATGGATTCCATCGCTTTGCCACCAATAGTGCCGATACCGATACCGGCACCGATTACTGCCAAACCAGCTCCTAAAGCTGCTAACGTACCAGTCATTTTATTGAAAGTTTAAAAGTTTCAAGTTTACGCTTGGAGGTTGGGGAATTTGGATATTTTTGAACGAGTTATCGAACATTGAACTTCCAAACTTCGAACTTCCAAATTTGAATTAATGATGGTGCGGTTCTTCAATAGCTGCGCTGATGTACGATGCCGTCAGCATACAGAACACAAACGCCTGAATAAACGCTACCAACAATTCGATTGCCATCATAA
Organism: Saprospiraceae bacterium; assembly: GCA_046314415.1. Classification (GTDB taxonomy): domain Bacteria; phylum Bacteroidota; class Bacteroidia; order Chitinophagales; family Saprospiraceae; genus JADJNW01. The sequence goes on along the minus strand of JBKBWT010000014.1, from coordinate 29,602 downwards.
ACAGCGTCAGCGGAATGGACATCAAGATACCAATAATACCGCCTCCCAGGTTTGCACCAGATTGCCCGAATATGAAGATCAATCCTACGAATATGATAATTACTACGTGTCCTGCCGTAATGTTAGCGAAAAGACGCAACATCAAGGTAAGCGGACGTAAGAATAAGCCCATTACCTCTACTGGAGTTAAAATCAGTATCTTAATCAATGCAGGTACGCCCGGCATCCACAATGTATGCTCCCAATAGTGTTTATTTCCACTCAGATTCACCACAAAAAAAGTAAATAGTGCCAGCGCCGCCGTTACTGCCAAATTGCCGGTCACGTTGCCGCTACCGGGGAAAATCGGCAATTGTCCGATCAGATTCAATCCTAAAATGAAGAAAAAGATAGACATCAGGTAGGGTAGGTATCTTTCATACTTGTGCCCTAAAAAGGGAATCGCTACCTCATCCCGGATGAAAGTAAAGATAGGCTCAATAAAAGATTGCAACCCTTTGGGTGCTTGTCCGCTACGGGTTTTATAAGCTTTTGCTACGCTGCTGAACATCCAGAACAGTAGTATGAACATCAGCAACATGGTAAATACATTCTTGGTAATGGAAAAGTCGTAAAACGAAGTTACTCCACCGCCTAACAATCCAGCATCCCAGGTCGTTTTTTTATCGAGTGCATAACATTCACCTTTATAGACAACTTCATATACATCTTTTTCTTTTTTCTTACCTTTTTCTTCTACTTCCACCACCTGATGATTAATACAGTCAATTTCTACTTCGCCAACTGGAAATTTTGTGTCGGGTACTCGCATCACCCATCCATCATACAAAACATAGCGATCTACTGCCTTTTCACCGGTACCATGCTCGCCAATACCAAATTTACTGGACATAAAGAAGGAAAGCCCTTGGTCAGGTGCATACAGAATGCAAGGTAGAGGCGCGTAAAAATCTCCCCAGACATGAAAAACATTGGCATCGCCAATGTGATGGAATGCGGTTAATTTTGGGTCGAAACCGGCTTCTTCATGCTCATGGCATTCACAACCGTGTCCGCCTTCGCCGTGGGTACCTGCCGTTTCGTGACTGGTGTCGTGCGTGGCATCGTTGGAGTGGACAGTGGTGTCAAGTCCGCTTTCTGCACTGTGGTCCTGGGCAAAACCGATGCTCCAGAAGCCTGTCAAAAGTATGAAAATTAAGAGCTTATTTCGCATTGGATCAGTCTTCAATTACCTTTTTTCAAAGCCGGTGCAAAAGTAAGGAGGGAATTCCGATTAACAAAGCGGAGTTCATCTTTTTTTACAAATGAATGATGTAGGAAAGGCTGAAAAACAATTAGTTACGAAAGCCCTTTGCCAAATAAATTTACAGCAAATTGCAAATTAGGATTAAAAAAAGGAAAAATGTTTGTAATAAAAAATGTTAAACCAAATTTTGATTGGGTAGCGTAGTAAAATACCGAATACAAACACCCGGTGCATTCATCCATCAGTCGTCTAATGCTTCGATTTCTGGTTCGGCAAAGCTATCTGGGGTCAAATTATGTCGTACAAAGTTGCACCATTTACAATCGGATTTACCACATCCTTCATAAAATTCATGATTTTGAATTTTAACATACGTCTCCTTCACTAATTTGCGTACAAATTCTACATCTTGGGGTTTTATCTCAATCGCTGAATTGACAAACTGCCCTTTATTATTAGGATCTACCCAACTAATGAGGCCGGAAGTTACCCGCCGTGCCCCCCGGTCGAAACTTTCATATAATAATTTATAAAATACCAATTGTCGCCAATAATTGCCGCCTAAAGGATTGGATTCACTGGGCGGACGAAGTTTTACCGGTTCTATTTCGCCGGTTTTATAATCAACTACTACCGTTTTAAAATCTTCATGTAATTCGAGTTTATCAATAGCGCCGGTAAGCGGCACGCCTTCTACCTGTACATTCCGCACATTCAATTCGATGCGCACTTTTTTATGCCAGCTATTCACATTTTGCTGATAGAAACCTGCTAAATGCCGCCTGCCCATCTCCAGTCGTCGATCGTACTCGTGCCTCGAAAAATTACCGCGCAGACGCTGCATTTCTTCTTCAAAAAATTGCACCAATGAATGTTCTACGGGGAACCTTCGGTCGGGCACTGCCAGCATTTTTTCAAATAACCGTCGTAAGGCATGATGCACTGCGGTACCATAACTTGCTGATTCGCTTTCGGTTATAGGTGCCTGCATTATATTTTCATAATAAAATCCCAGGGGGCATTTCAAATATTGATTCAAAGCAGAAATACTGAGGCGGAAATTTTCGAGCAGTTGACTTACCATAGCCCGATCTTGAGTTGGCAGGGTCAGTCTAGGCTGCGCCGTAAGTTGCAATAACTGATAATCCAGCAAAATGGCTTCCGGCACTTCTGTTGCTTCAACTTTTAAATGCTCACTTTGCAGTATTTCGTCTATAAAAATAGCCCTTTGCAGGTCCTTACCATTATTATCTTGCCGACTGTACGAGATTTGCAAGCACTCTTGAGCGCGGGTCATGGCAACATAAAATAAGCGCCGCCGTGCTTCTAACGCATCCTCCTCCCCCGAAAAGGTAAGTGTATCCGGCATAGAAAAGCGATAACTGCTGCTCCGTGCGGCTGGTTCCCAACCATCTTTCACACAATCGAGTAGAAAAACCCGCTGAAATTCCAACCCCTTAGCGCTATGCGCCGTTACCAGGTTCACGCCTTTTTCGGCGGCAGTAATTTTATTTAATTCAATTGGCAACCGATTTGCATCCATACTACGCAGTATATCAAGGAGTTGTCGCAATGACAACCGAGGATGGCGTTCGGTTTCTGCCTGTACAAAATCAAATAAGGTTTTCACTACTTGCAACAGCCAGTTCTTATCCGGGTGCTCCACGATCATTTTCAGCAAACCACTGCGATTAATGATTTTTTCCAGCAGGGCAGGCAGGCTTGTGCCTGTTGCATCCGTCAGCAATTCCTCCATTAAAGCTGACCATTGTTGAATACTTGCCGGGTTTTCCAAATTTAATTTTGCCAATACGGCTTGATCTTGCAGTACCTCACGCCAACACGGACGATTCTCCGGAAGAAAAGCGTTGATATAAACACTTAAACGCGCAATGTCAACTGGTATAATATTTAAAAAATTGAAATGTAATATTCGGAATAACCAGTGTTCGCCGCTATGCGGACGGGTCATTTCGTCTTGTAAATATTCTAAAATCTCGCGCAGGTTACGAATAAGTGCCACGTCAAGAATATTGACTCTGCGTTTGGTATTGTACGGGATACCTTTTTTTTCCAGCAACGAAATTAAATTTTGCACCTGCCGATGCCGCGCATAGATCACGGCAATTTCTTCCAGTGGAAATCCTTCCGCTTGCCAACGTTCAATTTGCTGCACAATTGCCGCTTCTTCCTGTATCCGGTTAGGATAGGCAACAATTCTTGGAGATAGATCAATCCTGGCAAATTGCGGATGATTTGCTTGTAGTATTTTTTTAATACCTAACTGACTTAAACTATTAACAATACGAATTACATTGTTATAGATCAAGGTTTTGGAAGCATCCAAGATCAATTGGGAGGAACGATAATTCTGCCGCAACAGTACCAATTTTAAGTCTTGTTGGTAGGCTTCGTAAAAATCGCTCAGGTTTTTCAGGCGTGCCCCCTGAAATTCATAAATGGATTGGTCGTCATCCCCCACAATGAAAATATTAGGATTATCCCAATACTCAACCAGTTTTTTCAAAATATTATTCTGCGCACCATTGGTATCCTGATACTCATCCACCAGAAAATACAAATACCGCTCCTGGTAATTGCGCAATAAAGCTTCATTTTGTTCAAACGCTCGTAACACCCACAGCATCATGTCGTTATAATCGTAGCGGCGTGCGTCTCCCATCGCTTGTTGAAACTGCGGGTACAAGGCTGCCGCCGCTTTCAGGCGCTCCATTCGCTCGACCGTTTCTGCCAGTTTTGCTTGTTTTAATTCTCCTTTTTTAAAAGCGCCCCGCGTTACCTGATACAAGAAGTCTTTACGATTAGGCAAATCTTTTATATATAAATCTATTTGATTATGAACGTATTCTGGCGTCCAGTCTTCCATTTTCATCCGTTGAAACAGCTCGTATAAATGGCTTTCGTAAAAATAGGAATCGGACTGCCCACGTTTCAGCGGATGCGCGACATCCAAACCATCAATTATTTTGCGGATGATTTCGATGCGCTCTAAATCACTCACCGGCTCTAGCTCGTGCCGACCAAAAAGTTCCAGATTATCCTGAATGATACTGTTGCAAAAAGAGTGAAAAGTAAAAATATGCACCCGATATGCCTCAGGACCAATGAGTTGCAACAGACGCTGTCGCATGGCACGCACCCCCGAATCGGTAAAAGTAAGGCAAAGAATATTTTGTGGTTGGGTATCGGTTTCCAATAGAATACGCCCTATGCGTGCTGCGAGGATATGCGTTTTGCCTGTACCCGGACCGGCAATAACCAGAACTGGACCTTCGATATGATCCACTGCTTCGCGTTGCTCGGCGTTGAGGCGCTCCAGTTCGAGCAGAAAGGCTTCGTTGTGTTGTTGTAAAACTTGCAATTTTGAATGTTAAATGCTAAATGTTTAATGTATTGGTGAGCCAACATTTAAAATTAAACATTCTTAATCAAAAATTACTCCACCGGTGCCGGCATTTGCATTTCTTTTTCCAAAAGGCTCATATTGCGCACCAATAGGCGTCGGCGATTAAATGTTATGATATTTTTATTACGCAGATCATTTAGTACTGTATTCACTGTTTGCCGGGAAGTGGCAGTAATATTGGCAATTTCCTGGTGGGTCAAAAATTTGCGCACCAAAATCTCATACCCGACCCGTTGACCTTTTTTACTCGCTAATTCATATAGATATTCTACAATGCGAGTGCGAGAGTCCTTGAAAACCAAGGATTCCAGACGATTCTCCAACTCAAGCATCCGCGAGCCCATCGTTTTCATCAAAAAGACAATCAATTCACTGCGGTCCCGCATCAGGGATTTCATCTCTTCAACCGTAATGGCGCAGACGACTGCATCTTCCATTACATACGCAAAATCACGCCGTTTCTGTTCACCAATCAATGACAGTTCCCCAAAAACTTCGCCTTTTCCTAAAATTGCTTTGGTAATTTCTTTACCCGAATCGCCATAGGAGCCAATCTTTACGCGCCCTTCGGTGAGAAAAAAGATCCGATCCGACATTTCTTCCGGTAAATAGATGTATTCACCTTTTTTATACGTCTTGTGAATGTGGCGCTCCATGCCGCCTGCCTTGTTATTCTTCTGCGGGCAGAACAGGACTGTTACATCAATATTTTCAAGAAACCAAAGCGTTTGATTATTCATAACCGGCTTTTATTTGCTGCAAAGAAAAACGATAAAAATTTCATTCAGTTTCAACGGGAAAGGATTTAGTTGTACAAATGTCTTATCGCCAACGATTTGAACAGATATACACCGACAATATACGAAATTAATTGAAAGATTGGTTGTTAAGATCATGCATTCGTATTCAATCTTCCTCCGGGCGCAGGTCGAAACGCTTTTGCAAGTCTTGCAAAACAGGATTGGTCTCGCGCATTTTCAGGTATTTTTCTTTGGCGGTCAAGGGTTTTTGATACTTTGGTGGAGCAGTATCAGGCTTTTTCTCGCCACGTTTTACCGAAAAAGTCAGTTTTGATAAATTAAAATGCTGACGCAAATGATTGATTAACCCGCTTTCTTCCCGAATGGCATTTTCCGCCAAAGCGCCTGGTACTGTGGCAGTTATGTGAAAATCCTGAAGCGCAAGTTCCACATTTTGAAAAAGCATTTTTACATTCGGTGCCATTTCAGTGTTGTCCACGTATTCCTGCCAAGCCTTTTGTAACTCCACCAAATTAAATTCTGCTGCGGCTGCTCCATTGCCGATACTTTCCTGCTTTACTTCTGCCAACAATGCACTTAGCCCTCCATTCAACTTTGGTAAAGCATGCTTTTCCGCACCATTTTTACTCGAAAAAAGCGTAGGCGTTTGTGCTGATTCAGGCTCTGCCACTAAGGAGTTTGTTTCCTCTAAATCCTGATTTGAGGACTTCTGACTTCCAACTTCTAACTTCTGACTTCCGACTTCATTTACGTCAGGATTTTTTTTTTCCAGCTCCACTCCGTTCGATTGGTACGCTACTTTGACTGCCCGGTTGATGTAAGTCATTTTCACCAACGCCATCTCCACGTGGAGGCGTTTATTCCGGGCATTTTTATACTCCAAATCACATTCATTTGCCATATTTAATGCCGTAAGAATCAAGGCACTGGGTGTTAAACTTGCCTGATTGCGGTAGCGTTCCTGCAAATTATCACTCACTTCCAGCAGCGACAGTGTTTGCGCGTCTTTACAAACCAGCAAATTGCGCAGATGCTCGGAAAAGCCATTGATAAATATCTCTGGATCAAAGCCTTTTCGCAAAATATCGTCAAACAGCAGCAAGATTTTCGACACATCTTCCAGCAGCAGCGCATCCACCAACTGGAAGTAATAATCGTAATCCAACACATTGAGGTTGGAAATGACATCCTGGTACAAAATTTTATTGCCGGAAAAGGCTACAATCCGGTCGAAAATAGACAAGGCATCGCGCAACGCACCATCGGCTTTCTGAGCAATAATATGTAGTGCATCCTCCTCAGCTTCAATGTTTTCCGTTTTACAAATATGTTGCAAGTGTGCCACCATGTCGGGAATCTGAATGCGGCGAAAATCATAAATCTGACAACGGGATAAAATCGTCGGCAAAATCTTGTGCTTCTCGGTCGTTGCCAAAATAAAAATGGCGTAGGAGGGCGGTTCTTCCAGCGTTTTCAAAAATGCATTGAACGCCTGCTGCGAGAGCATATGCACCTCATCTATAATAAAAACTTTATATTTACCTTGCTGTGGCTGAAAGCGTACTTGCTCAATAAGCGCACGAATGTGCTCGACCGAGTTGTTCGACGCAGCATCCAATTCTGTAATGTTAAAAGACGCATTTTCATTGAAGGATTTGCAGGACGAACACTCATTACACGGTTCAAAATTCTTACTCAAATTCTGACAATTCAGCACCTTCGCCAGGATACGTGCACAGGTAGTTTTGCCCACCCCCCGCGGTCCGCAGAATAAAAAAGCATGCGCCAGGTGATCGCTCTGCAACGCATTTTTCAGCGTGCGCGACACATGCTCCTGCCCCACGACATCCTCAAAGCGATTCGGGCGATATTTTCTAGCAGATACGACGAAATTACTCATTCACATTTTGGTTGAAAGGCTGAAGGGTTTAACGGTTGATGTTGCAAGGCATTCCAACTTGTCAACCATTCAACCCCTCAACTGGATTTCAAAGTTACAATAATTAGCCAACTTTTTGTTTTTAAAAATCAGGAATAGGTTATTTTATTCGTCTATCAACAGCTATTTTACCTGCCCCGTTTAGTAAAAGAAAAACGGAAACCGACCAGATAATCAAGGCTGGAAAGGCATTTTGATAAGTATCACCCAAATGCACCAATAGCAATGCCACTGTAAAATTTGCAATCATCAGCAGCGCTGCCAATCGTACTTGCCAACCAATAATGAATAAAATACCACAAATGAATTGCGCATACACCGAAAGAATCGCCGCTGCCAGCGGAAAAACCATGCCCTGCGCCGCCAGAAATTGCTCAAATTCGAGCATGCGATCCCAGCTCAATACATTGTCAATCGTGCCTTGAATCAGGCGAATGCCAACCACCAGGCGCAGCAGCAATACACCATAATCCTGGTAGCGGTCGAAGGCGTTCCATGTTTTCATGCTTTCTGTTTTTCGCTAAGGTATAACAGTCTGATTAGATTAAGCCGCCTGATTTTAATTTATATGGATTAAACGTTATTTTGATGCCCTTGTACCATTATATTACTTTTTAAAAATGTATTTTATTCATTTACAACATCTTTTTCAAAGCCTGTAAATCCAGGTAACTCAAGCATTAGGTTACACTTTTGTAAGGATGTTGAGGTTTGCTACTAAAATTTTCAAGTTCGCTTTGCAAAATTTTGAGCTTATTATTTAAAATTTTGAGCGTTTTATTTACCAGGATTTAATAAGAAAATCTCAAGGAGTTTGCTCGATGGTAAGTTAAGGCAAATTCGGTTTGAATAATTTCTTGGAAGGAAAAGGCTGGTAAAACAAAATTGCTGCGGCATGGCAAATTTTTTCGTAATTTGGTCGTACCAAAACTGCCTTACCTATGCCTGCTGCCCAAGCCGATGCCATCAAAGCGCTCATTGCCGAAAGCCGTCTGTCTGAAGCGGTAGAAGCATTGCTGGTAGCATGGAAAAATCAAGATAAGCAATTCTATCACTTAGTTTTACAAATTAAAGAACGTTATCATTTTTTACAAAATGAAATTGCCAAAGGTGTAATCAGCCAGACCGACGCCGATCTGGAACGCGCCCGAATCAGCGATGCACTGTTGTTTTTGACCGACCGTCTGGATAATCCGCAAGCGCAGCTGCCGCGTCATTTGCAGCAATATTTTGGCGAAAATCTGCAAAAGTCTAAGCAAAAGCAGTATTTGATCTTGGTAGTCAGCGCGACTTTGGTGTTAGTCCTTGCCTTTTTTTTCTTACAATCCTATTTAAAACCAGCGGATTTTAATCTGAAAATTACCCTGCAAGCGCCCGCCAATGCCTTAGCAAACTTGGCACAGCAAAAAGTCAGCCTATTTTTCGGTCACAATTTATTTGCTACTCAAGAGATGGATAGCGAGGGCAAAGCCATTTTTACCGATATTCCGAATAAATTTCTGCACGATTCCGTTCTACTACAACTGGACCATCCGGCTTACCGCATTATTGGACAAAGCGCGGCAACGGCGGCGGCTAGCGGCAACGGCGGCATCACATTTCAACTGGAACCCGTTACGCCCAACACCCACTGGCGCGGTACCGTGCTGGATGCCAAAGGCAACGCCATACCGAATGCCATCTTAGACGTCGAAAGCGGACTCGCGCGCGACACCACCGACCGCAACGGAAATTTTGCGCTACCCGTACCCAAAGCCACCGGCGAACGTGTGCAAGTGACCATTTTTGTGAATCAGCAGCCAGTACGAACCAGTTTTTTTGTGTTGACCGAATCTATTCCTACCCAAATCACCATCGAATGAAGTGGAAATGCTTGTTTTTTCTGTGTTGGCTCATTTCGGGTTATGCCGCGGCGCAGGAATTTATTCTCACCGGGCGCATCATTGACCAGCAGTCGCAAAAAGGCGTTCCCAACCTCGTGGTGCAAGCCATCGGCTACAGCCAGGGGCGCACCGACAGTGAGGGCATTTTCCGCATTGCCATTCCCAAAAATTTGGACAATATAAAGATCGAAGTATCAAATAGTTATAAAATTCTCTCGCACCTGGGCGGCAATGTGCCCGTGCCGCGCTCCTCGAATGTCATGGTGGAAATGCTGGTACAAAAACTGGCCGGTGAAAACGATCAGCTACAAAAAGAAGTGGATCGCCTGAAACGCCAAAATCGCCTGAAAACGCAGCAAATCGAGACCTTGCAAGCGACGATTGAAGATTCGTTGAAAATTTATCGCAAGCGATTGGCAACGCAAAATAAAAGTGTCAACGCCGAGCGCGATTCCCTGATTCAATTGGTAGAGCGGCTGACGGAAAAGCTGGAAAGTAATTTTGTACTGGCAAACAAGCGCGAAGCCTATCAAAATATTTCAACCGATTTGCTCACCTACGTTACGCGCCTGAAGGATTTGCGCGACTGGCTGGGTCATGTGGACGACGTACTGCTCAACCAGCAAGCTATGACAAATTTTAATAAAGTGTTGGAAGCTTACAGCCAAGCCCGTGATCAACTATTTGTAAAACAAGCTGATTATCAAGATCAATTGCAAAAATACTGGACCGACGAAACCCTCGCTACCGACCTGCAAAAGATTTGTGACCTCGCCTTGAAAAGTATTCACGATCAGCACATTCTGCCACTGAACAACACCTTACTGCAACCCATCGGTGATTTTTACAATGGCAAAAAAGCACGGCTCGTCGTTAAAAAAGAAATCACCAAACAAGCCGACACTACGACCGGAAATTTATTACTACCGATTCGCAATTTAGAACAGGAAGTAAATACTTTTAATACCATTTTATCAAAAATGAAATAAAACCCAAATGCCATGCAAAAAATGACCCAATCATTTACTTTTTTACTACTACTTTCGATTATTATGCTAATTTCTTGCAATCAGGATAATGATTGTGATGGTACCTTTTCTATCAAATCTATATCGCCAAATAAAAACCTGCCTGGAAAGGAGGTAAAGATTGAAGGCACCGGCTTTTCTCAAAATACCGAAGTACGTTTTGCCGGGCAGCTGGCTAAATCTACTTTTACAAATGAAAATTTTCTCACTGCAATTGTACCAAATAATGTAAATGGATTCCTGGATTTAACGGTGGAAAATGGTGATTGTCTGGCGCGTACAGATTTTGAGGTGTTGGGAACTTTACCTGCTAACCTGGCAGTCGCTTCGCCCGTTGTAATTGTACTTCCGACTATACCCGTCGCTTTTCCGCCCAATATTTCCAATCAGTGGATCAATTATTACGATAATGCCCATAAGTTTCAATTAACAGCAAATTCGTGTAATGGTATTACAGAACAGCAAATACTTGAACTTACTGCTGAAACCCATGATACCAATGAATTTTTAAATGATAATCCGATTACGGGAGTTTATAGATGCAGCAGTAGGGTATATGTAGAAATTGACCGCACTAAAAAGGGCGGCAGCATAGAAAAATTGAATGGATACATAATTAACGCATCGACCATTGGCGAGAGCAATTCCGACGGCAACACTTATATGTTATTTAATTCGCTGGTTACCGGCAAACAATACGTGTTTTTCACCAAAGGCTAATTGCCCGATATATAGCGCACATTCAAACTCAAATTGGTCAAGCCACCTTCATATTCCGAAGTCAGGCTTTTATAGTCATTTATAATCGGTTTTTGCAATTCGGTGCTTATTGAAAATCGATTTGATACTTGTAATTGCACGCCCAAGCCGCCCAGCCACTGGTGACTGGTATTTTTCAAGCCAGCTTTATATTCTTTATTAAAATTACCGTTAAATGCCGTCTGCACAAAAACGATCAGCAAATCCGATATTTCTTTGGCAATAACCAAATTACCAACCGGTGTCAAAGTAGCCTGGCGTTGCGTTTCATTGGGCAAACTAAAATACGCCCCAGCATTAGCAAAACCATATAAACCTTCACCGAATACCTGATAAAAATTGCCTTGCAGCCACACTTGCGTCCGCGCGATGTTTAAAGTGCGCCGCGTAGTGGGCGTTTGGTAAGAAGCTGGAAACAATACGCCGCCCTGTAGGGTCAGTTCCGGCAAGCTTTCTGATGGCAACCAGCGAAAACGTAAGCCTACGCGGTTTAGCGTATGAAAACTCAATGCCTGTACCTTATCGTCCGTCGGATCAGTAACCAAGGTATCTGAAGCAGTTGATTTCCAGACTTTTAAAAAAGAATTCTCCGGGTTATTGTCCAGGCGATAATGTAGGTAATGCACATCGGCACCGAGATTCAAACGTCCACCGTCGGAAACACCATAGGTCACCTGCAAAATATGCTGCAACACCGTGCTGCGCGAAATACTGCCGCCTAGTTCTGGTGTCGTGCGATTTTTCTGCGTCGAAAGCGCGTTGAAAAAAAGCAATTCTATTTCACCAGATGGCACCAGCAATGGCGATAAGCCTGAGAAAACGGGAAAAATGGGCAAGGTATCTTGCGAAATTGGACGTTGTACAAAAAAATTGGATTGCGCAACCGCAAGTTTTGCCAGCAGAATAAAGGCTAGACAAATTGTCAGAATGGTTTTTTGAGCAGCTCTCATGGCGACCGGTTTTTGGTGTTTGTTGAAACCGGTATAAATTTATAGAAATTAAAATTCAAAAGCCATAAGTAACTGAAAAATATTTATTTATGACAAATACTTCCCCACGATCGGCATTCGTCGCCCGTACCCAAAGGCTTTCGGCGAGACGCGCAACACCGGCGCCGTTTGCTTCCGCTTGAATTCGTTGATGTTGACCATGCGTAAGACGCGGCGCACGAGCGCTTCCTCAAATCCCATTTCGATCAAATCCTGCGGACTTTTATGTTTTTCAACATACTGATATAATAAGGGGTCGAGGATATCATATTCCGGCAGGCTGTCGGTATCTTTTTGTCCCGGACGCAACTCGGCAGAGGGTGGTTTTGTAATGGAATTTTCCGGTATGATAATGCCGTCTTTATTAATGTAATGTGCGAGTTCATACACCTCGGTCTTATACACATCGCCCAGCACCGACAAGCCACCGCATAAATCGCCATACAAGGTACCGTAGCCGACCGCCATTTCGCTTTTATTGGTCGTATTTAGCAAAATATTGCCAAATTTATTGGAAAAGCCCATCACGATCATCCCGCGTATGCGCGCCTGAATATTTTCTTCCGTTATATTCGGCTGTAAACCAAAGAAATGCGGCATAAAGGCTTGTTCAAAAGCACGATACATATTTTCAATCGGTACAATATCATATTGAATACCGAGATTAATCGCCAATTGCCGCGCATCGTTCACCGAATGATCGGAAGAATGCTGCGAAGGCATGAGCACGCCGCGCACCTTGTCCGCACCGAGCGCCCGCGCTGCCAAAACCGCCGTCACTGCTGAATCAATCCCGCCAGACAAGCCCAGAATCGCTGTTTTCAAACCACTTTTTCTGAAATAATCCCGAATGCCCATCAAAAGTGCATCATGAATCAATTCTACTTTATTTTTGGGCTGTTCCATGTGCCGACCGCCTTTCGCCACTTCGTCCAAATCGTAATAACGAATGCAATCTTCAAAATAAGGCAATTCATCAAAAACGCTGCCATCCGGCGACAGCACGAGCGAGCCGCCATCGAACATAATCTCTGTGTAAGCACCGACCTGATTAGCATAAAACATCGGCAAACGATAACGCGCCACATTCGCACAAATCACCTGCATCCGCTCCGCCGCGTGATCGTACGCGAAGGGCGACGCCGAAATATTGATCATAAAATCGGGCTGTTGGGGCATCATTGCATCCATCGGCACGATGGTGTAGAGCGGATTTTCATTGCCCAGATTCCAAATATCCTCGCAAATGGTAATAGCAATTTTTTTACCTTGATATTCCACGACATGATGTTCCTTGGCGGGCTCAAAGTAACGATATTCATCAAAAATATCATAAGTCGGCAATAATGTTTTGTGTTGCACGTGTTTTATTACACCTTCTGCTAAAAAATAAGCAGAATTATATAAATCTTTACCTTCTACTTTAGGATTGCGCGTTGGTGCCCCCACCACAATCGCAATGCCCTGCGCCTCCTGCGCCAATCGCTCCACCGAAGCATGCGCTTTTTCGATAAAATCTTCAAATTCCAGAAAATCCTGGGGCGGATAGCCGCATACGGCAAGCTCGGTAAAGCAAATCAAATCCGTCTGTTGCGCTTTCGCTTCGGCAACAGCTTTCAGCATTTTATCCAGATTCCCTTCAAAATCACCGATGTGGAAGTCCAGTTGAGCGATGGCAATTTTCATAAAATATTGACTATTTTATAGTTAAAATTTGACGTCACACGCCTAAGGTGCGCCTCTTTGCAAAGGAAAAACAAATGTAATCGGACTTAGTTTAAAAACAAAACTAAGTGACCAGGATTTTTATTTTTTTGCGAATGTCACTGATCGAAGTCGAATACGAATTCATCGGTTGAATACCGAAATTGGCAGATAAACAAGCACTAATTTGTAACACTTCCTGTTTTTTTCAGTCATCCCTTCAAAAATTTTAAAAATGAGAACAAAAAACGAAATCACGCTACTCTTTCTTTTACTGATCGGCACGTTGGGTTTTAGCCAAAAAACAATTCCGCTGGTCATCAACGACGCCGGGTATATTTTTGTAAAAGCGACGCTGAACGACAGCATTACCGGCAATTTTCTGCTCGACACTGGCGGCGGCATGAACGTGCTATCGGGCAAATATTTTGAAAAAGTGAAAAATACGACCCGATCGGGCGGACATTTCACGGGTTTTCGGCACAATGGCGAAGCACTTAGCGGCGAGATTTACAAAATTCCGGCGATTTCCATAGAAGGCTTGCGCCAGGAAAATCCGTATGTCGGCTATTACGCGCCACTCGATGAATACGGCATGGATGGTATTATTTCCTTAAAAATGTTTGAAAACCAGCCAGTTACGATTGATTTTAAAAACAAGCAGCTCATCATTGAAACCAAGGAAAGCTTACAGAAATTAGCAAAAACTGCCGAAGTCATTCCTTTCACCGTGCAGCAATACCGGGATAAAGCCCTCGATATTTTTATTCAGGTATGCGTAAATGGCGTGCCGATTGAAGCGGAATTTGATACCGGAAGCGGTTATAACACCTTGTTAGTCAATCCATTCTTCATGGAAAAAATGGGCGTCAAAAAAGAAGATTGCCGGGAGCGGGTGCATGACAAAGCCAAGAATCTGAAAGATTATTTTGCACAGATTCCTGCCGGTGCTTTGTGTGCCGTGCCTTCCGTAGCCGGAAAAGATGTGAGCGTGACCTTCCGCGAAGGCTTGATTTATGAGGGTTTGATCGGTAGCGGTTGGTTCAAAGGTAAAAAGTTGACCATTGACATTCCGAATCGGCGGATGTTGGTGCGTAATGCCGATTAAAAATTGGCAGAACCGAGTTTTTGCAGCACTTCCTCTCGGTAGCTGCGCCCGATGGGGAGCATTTTGCCACCAATTTCAATATCCGTTGCCGTATAAGCCTCAATTTTGTCTTTGGCAACTAAAAACGAGCGATGAATGCGAATAAAATTTGGATTATTTAATAAAGTATCAACTTCTCCCAATTGAAATTTGGTAACAATGGAGCGGTTGCCGGGCAGGAAAATGCGTACGTATTCTTTCAAACTTTCGATGTATAAAATTTCATCCAAATAAATTTTGACGCGCTTTTTATTTACATTAAAGAAATAAAAAGCGCGTTCTTTTTCTGTTGTATCAGCTTGATTTTCAATTGGTTTTTGCAATTTTTGCACCGCTTTTAAAAAACGACTAAATTCAATCGGTTTTAATAAATAATCCACGACATCATATTCATAACTATCGAGTGCGTATTGATGATACGCCGTGGTGAGAATGACTTGCGGTGGGTCGGGCAGCACTTTCAAAAAATCCAATCCTTTTAATTTTGGCAAATGAATGTCGAGAAATATTACATCTACTTTATTATTTTTTAAAAATTCCATTGCGAATAGCGCATCCGGGCAGATACCAGCCAATACCAGCCCCGGCGCGTCGTTGATGTAATCGCGCAGAATTTCGGCGGCTAAGGGTTCATCTTCTATGATTAAACAGGTCTGAACCATGATTGGTAGGATTTAAAGATTTTCTAACTTTAATTTTAAAATAGCTTTAAATGTATTGTGTTCATTTTCAATATCTAATGCAAATTTATTGGCGTAAAGCAACTCCAACTGCCGACGCACATTTTGTAAGCCTAAGCCTTCATTATTAACTAAATCGCCTGCTTCTTTATCATTTTTTATGATAAAAAGTAAATATTCATTTTGTAATTGTAAACAAATGTAAATATTCGTCAGGAAGCGATTCTCGCTCGCCCCGTGTTTAAAGGCATTTTCGACAAAAGGCAAAAGCAAGAGCGGCGCAATGGGCTGATCAGGGTCATCTATATTTTCTACAAATTCAACCTCCAGGCGATTGCCATAGCGCAGTTTTTCCAACTCAATCAAATCGCGAATAATTTTCACTTCATCCGCCAATGGAATCGTCGGTTTGCTGCATTCGTACAGCATAAAACGTAATAATTTGGATAGGCGCATCAGCAATTCCGCTGCTTGTGGCGACTCGCGGCGTGCCACGGCGTAAATATTATTGAGCGTATTAAATAAAAAATGCGGATTGGTTTGCGCCCGTAAAAATTGTAATTCTGATTGTAATTTTTCTTGTAATAACTGCTGTTCGCGGCTGCGACTTGCTACCCGGTATCGTGCTAATTTCAAGGCAGTGGCTACCCCCACCGCCGTCCCTACGTCAATTATCGTGAATAAAATTCGGTCAACATCCCAAAATTGCATGGTGTAATGCTGCTTGTAAAAAGCAGGATAAAGGAAAAAATACATCACCAAACGATTCACAAAAGCAGCGGCAAGAATGACTCCGATTGAACGCCACAATAGACGTTCCACCTGCCCTTGCATCATTTCCAACCACTTGAAAATCAAATAATTAGCACTAATTTTTGCCGGCAATTGTGCGATTTCGCCAATAAAAGCCACCCCAAAACGCAGGTCATACCGCCCTGACAAATACGTGTACAACAGCAGGTATGCCAACCAAAATCCAATATGTAAGCCTACGCGCCGATTCATTCGCTAAAATTCGCAAAAACGCAGCATTTTTCAATATTTATGTAAAAACAGCGCATTGTAACCTATGAATGACCATTTGCTCCGAATGATGGTCGAAAAGCTTCTTATTTAAGTTGTTAGGCGTCGTTCTTACATTTTTACTAAATAAAAGCACATACTATTATAAGTTCGTTGAAAAATCTTGACGATGTATCAGAAATTAACCCGACTTTTTTTATGGTTTAGCCTTATGGCGAATGGGATGATCGGACAAACGATTTTCACCAAAATTACCGAAGGCGCTGTTGTGAATTCGCCCAATGATAGCCGCAGCGTCAACGGGGTGGACGTCAACGGCGACGGCTGGGATGACCTCTTCATTTCCACCGGGCCAAGACCCGCTACCAACGATTTACTATATTTAAATAACCAGAATGGCACGTTTACTGCGGTTACGAATGACCCGATTGTACAGGAAAATGGCTCCAGCGACGGTGCGACCTTCGCCGATGCGGATAATGACGGCGACCTCGATGCGTTTGTCGTGACCTGGTACGGTCAATTGAATTTTTTCTTTCGCAACAAGGGCGATGGTACGTTTGAATACCTGCCGAATGCATTGACAGCGAATATCGGTACCTACTCTGAAACCGCAACCTGGGGCGATTATGACAAGGATGGTTGGGTAGATTTGTACCTGACCAACAGCGAAGGACAAAAGCAAAATATGCTTTATCGCAATTTGGGCAACGGTAGTTTTGAACGCATTACGACCGGCGCTTTGGTTACCGAAGCGGATCTTTCCCGCTGTGCGAACTGGATTGACTATGACAATGACGGCGATCAGGATTTATTTGTCACCAATGAAAGTAATCAACCAAACGATCTATTCCGCAATGATGGCAATGGTCAGTTTTCAAAAATTACCGCCGGTGCTTTGGTGACCAGCCAACGTGGCTCCATGAGCGCCAGTTGGGGCGATGTGGATAATGATGGTGATTTTGATGTAATTATTTGTAATTCAGGCAATTTTGCGCCACAGAATAATCAACTGTTTTTCAATAATGGCAACGGCACTTTTTCAGAAGTGACAGAAGGCTCAGTCGTAACGGATGGGGGCTGTTCCTTTGGTTCCGCTTTCGGCGATGTGGACAACGACGGCGACCTTGATCTAGTGGTGGCAAATGGGTATTGCAGTGGTGAAATCAGAAACCTTCTTTATCTGAATAACGGGCAGGGGCAGTTCACGAGGGCACCGGAATCGCTCGAAACGCCCTGTTCCTTTGGCTTGGCGCTTAGTGATTACGATAAGGATGGATTTCTGGATCTTGCCATTTCCACCTGTAAAAATGCCAATGCATCGCCCTTACCCAATAATCTTTTGTATCATAACAATGGCAATAACAATAAGTGGTTGAAAATCAAGCTAGAAGGCACAACAAGCAATCGGGCAGCCATCGGCACGAAAGTTCGGATTAAAACAACCATTAATGGGCAATCGCTTTGGCAGCTCCGGGAAATTTCGGCGCAAAGCGGCTATAATGGACAAAATAGCCTGACCGCCCATTTTGGCTTAAAGGACGCAACAAGTGTGGATTCTGTGATAATCGACTGGACGAGCGGCAACCGACAAGTTTTAACGAATGTAATGGCAAATCAACAGTTATTTGTATTGGAAGCGAATACGACGGATGTCAAGGAAAATCCGCTTTTTCAATCATTTCGGATTTATCCAAATCCGTTTGAAAATCAATTATATATAGAGGGAACGCTGATTACTGCAATTTCGGATATAACCTTTACCCTGATTGATACCCTCGGTAGAGTTGTTTTTCAGGAACAAGTAACCAATGTTCCGGCCGGGCGTTTTTCTCATCAGCTTTCCGTGCCATCAAGTCAGCTTGCCAAAGGCACTTACTACCTGCGCCTGCAAAGTGGTCAACTTACTACCGCGTATGCCGTAGCAGTTGCCAGATAAACGAACGTATGGGATCGGTACTTGTCTGCATTGATAACTCATATAAAGAAGGTAGAATTGACAATTAGCAGGCGGTGAAGCAGCTTTTTTATTAAAGTTTATTACTATACTGAACGTTTTGCCCACAAGTCCTTTTTAATTGAAAAACGTTCCTATTTATTAGTAGTTTTTCCAATATTGACTTGAAAAACGGCAAAAGATGTCCCGTCCGAAAATCAAATTCCTAGCCCTGTGGCGCAACGACGTTCCTGCTGCAATGGTGGTGTTTTTATTGGCATTACCCTTGACTTTAGGCATTGCATTAGCATCAGGAGTGCCGATGTTTTCGGGCATTATTACAGCAGTGGTGGGCGGATTAGTAGTACCGCTGATCAGCTAATCGCCTTTGAATATCAGTGGTCCGGCAGCAAGCATCTCTGTTATTGTGCTGAGTACAGTGCAGATGTTGCCGAGTTTTAAAGCATTTTTACTGGCAGTGGTGCTAGCGGGCGTGATTCAGGTGGTCTTAGGAATCGTGCGGGCAGGCGTAGTAGGTGCACTGTTGCCGGCTTCGGTCATCAAGGGCATGTTAGCAGCCATTGGTATCACCATTGTTTTAGTGCAAATTCCGCATGCGTTAGGGTACGATAAAAGTGCTTATTTGTCGGGTATAGAGAATGGCGATGGGTTCTGGCATTTTATACAAAGCTGGCAAAATCAGTTTTCTTTAGAAGCGGTCATCATCGCAGTAGCAGCGCTTTTTACCTTAATGGTGTGGCAGCCTAAAAGATGGAAAAACCCACATGTGCTACAATATTTACCTGGATCATTACTTGCCATTATAATCGGCACCTTGATCAATCTTATTTTTCAAGCCTTTATTCCAAGGTATGCCTTGAGTGATTCTTACTTTGTACAAGTACCAGTTATTGACTCGCCAGAAGCTTTTTTATTAAATTTTAATGTACCTGATTTTAATTATATCGCGCATTTAGGCGTATGGTCAGCTGCTATTTCCCTGGCAATTATCGCCAGTATTCAAACGATACTAGGCGTGGAGGGTGTGGATAAATTGGATCCACTACGGCGAAAAACCCCGCTCAATCGGGAATTGCTGGCGCAAGGGGTCGGCAATATCGCGTCGGGGCTGCTAGGAGGTATCATCCTCACTTCCGTCATTGTACGCAGCCTGGCAAACGTGAATGCGGGCGCACGTACCCGCGCCTCTGCTTTTTTGCAAGGCTCTTTTTTAATGGTATTCGTGCTGGCATTTCCGTTTATACTCAATCAAATTCCACTGGCAGCGCTGGCAACGGTACTGGTATTTGTGGGTTTTCAACTGGTAAAACCTGCAGTTTTTATTCAAGGTTATAAAAAAGGCTGGGCGTATTTTATTCCGTTTATCACTACTGTAATAGCTATTTTATGGACGGATTTGCTCACAGGCGTTTGCACAGGATTGATTGCATCGGTGATTTTTATTTTGCGCAATGCCTTCAAACCTTTGTTTGCGATGGTGCAACAAGAGGGGCATCTATTCATTCGTTTTGAGAAAGACCTTACTTTTATTCAAAAATACGAATTGACCGAATTATTAAAAACCATTCCTTCTAATATTATACTCACGTTTGATTTTTCAAGGCTTCATTATATAGACGAGGACAATGCAGCAATGTTATTACAATTTATCGACGAAGCGCCGCAACATAATATTGAAGTAATAATTCATAAAGAAACGCCAACTTTAAATAATGTTTTAACAGCATCTGTTTATAAACTTACTTGATTTTCGCCGAACAAAGCCGGAACAATTCCTTTCCTTTTTTAAAGGCGCTTGCCTTTTGTGTATTTTGTAAACAAAAAATCATCTAAATGAGCAATCAAACTGTATTGATCACGGGCGCTGCCAGTGGTTTCGGGAGAGAATTTGCTAAAATTTTTGCCAAAGAAGGCTATTCACTGGTACTGGTGGATAAAGCGGAAAGGGGCTTGCGCGAAACGGTGCAAATGATACAACAAAATGGAAACGCGGTCACCACATTAGTCAAAGATTTGGGACAAATGAATGCCGGGCATGAATTGTATCATGAAATAAAGGCGCAAGGAAAACAAATTGATATTTTGATTAATAACGCCGGGTTTGGGCAGCAGGGTGATTTTGTAGAAAATGACTGGCAGCGCGAATCCGACATCATTCACACCAATGTAGTAACATTTACCGAGTTGACCAAGCTCTGTCTGCGCGATATGCTGCGCCGCGACGAAGGTAAGATTTTACAGGTAGGCTCTATCGCCGGGTATTTACCAGCTCCGCATATGGCGGTTTATTCAGCGAGTAAAGCTTACGTCAATCATTTCACGCGTGCCTTGCAGGAAGAACTAGAGGATACCAACATTACCGTGACGCTGCTGGCACCGGGCGCAAGTGATACCAATTTTTTTGCCGAAGCCGACGGCGAAGACATGCGCATTGTACAGGATTCAAAACTCACCCCAGCTGATCAGGTGGCACAGGCAGGTTATGATGCACTCATGAAAGGCAAACCCGTCGAAATTGTAGGGATGAAGAATGAAATGATGGTGAAAATGGCGAATGTAATGCCTGCAAGCTGGACTACTTCGATGATGGGCAAACTCCACGAGGATAAGCACGAATCAGAAACCGAAAGACAACGCCAACGGTAGAAATGCCAAAATTGAATGTGGCACATTTTTGAAGTGTGCCACATTTATTATAACCTTACTTCATATATTGCAAACTTCTGTCAATAAACGCCGTCAGTTCTGCGCCTTTCAGCATGCCTTGATTGAGTAATGCCAAATCATACAAATACCGCGCCAGTTGGCTTTGCTGATCTTCATTTTTCTCGCCGACCAGCTTTTGCGCGATCAGGGGGTGATTGGTATTCACCACTACATTAATCGAATCGGGGAAATCACCAAAATTCATGCCTTGCAGACTTTGCATTTCCTTCATGCGGCGCATAAATTCCGGGCGGGTAATCACAACGGGCTGATCTTCAGGTGACATGGGTTTTAACAATACCGAATTTCCTGCACCCGTTGCCAGTTTTTCAAAAATACCTTTCACCGTTTCCTGCTCTTTTTCACTCAGGACAGATTCAACTTTTTCATCTTTTTGAATCAGATTGTCCACCGTATCTGAGTCCACGCGCACGAAGGTGACATTGCCAAGCTTATATTCCAAATGCTGAATAAAATGATTATCAATCACTGTATCCATTAACAACACATCATAGCCGCGTTTTTTGGCTGCCTGAATGAAGCTATCGTGCGCCGCAGGCTGGTGCGTGTAGAGGAAGATGATTTTATCGTGTTTATCGGTCTGATTCGTTTTGACTTTTTCCTTGTATTCTTCCAGCGTAAAGAACTGGTTGTCAATATTTTTCAACAACACAAAGTCATTGGCACGTTCATTGAATTTCTCGTCGGAGATCATGCCGTACTTAATGAAAATACCCAGGTCGTTCCACTTCGCTTCAAATTCAGCACGGTCTTTATTAAATAACTCACTGAGTTTATCCGCCACTTTACGTGTAATATAACCCGTAATTTTCTTTACATTTTGATCCGCTTGTAAATAACTCCGCGAAACATTTAGCGGAATATCCGGCGAATCAATCACCCCATGCAATAACATTAAAAATTCGGGCACAATATCTTTTACATCATCGGTGACGTACACCTGATTGGAATACAACTGAATTTTATTGCGCTGCAATTCAAACGAATTGTTCAACTTCGGGAAGTACAGCACCCCGGTCAAATTAAAAGGAAAATCGATATTGAGGTGAATCCAGAACATGGGCGCCGCCGTGAACGGGTACAATTCTTCATAAAATTCCTTGTAATCCTCGTCTTTCAGCTCGCTCGGCTGCTTCTTCCAAAGTGGATGGCTATTGTTAATGATATTATCAACCTCTACCTCTTTTTGATCCTCGCCTTCGCCCTCGTACTTTTTCTTTGTACCAAATTTAATTGGCACCGGCAGAAAACGGCAGTATTTATCCAACAATTGTTGAATGCGATGCTCTTCTAAATATTCCGTCGCATCGTCGCTGATGTGCAACACGATGTCGGTTCCACGTGAAACCTTGTCATTTTCGATAATGGCATATTCCGGGCTACCATCACAACTCCAGGTAACACCCTGTGCATCAGGCTTATACGATTTAGTAATCGCTTCTACCTGCCCTGCCACCATGAATGCTGAGTAAAAACCCAGACCAAAATGCCCGATGATATTGCCGGTATCGTTTTTATACTTGTCCAAAAACTCCTGCGCACTCGAAAACGCCACCTGATTCAGGTATTTCTGCACTTCCTCCTCGGTCATACCGATGCCCTTATCGCGGATGGTAATGGTTTTAGCTTCTTTATCCACCAGAATTTCGATGGTCAGATCGCCCAATTCGCCCTGCACTTCGCCGCGGGAAGCCAAGGCTTTCAACTTGGTCGTGGCGTCCACCGCGTTGGACACCAATTCGCGCAAGAAAATTTCCTGATCGGAATATAAATATTTCTTGATTATCGGAAAGATGTTCTCGGTTTGAACAGAAATGGTACCTTTTTGCATAGTGGGATTCATTTTAGTAAAAAATGAGAAATGAATAGTGAAACAATCTGCTAATAACTTTTGCAATTGCTTAATTGGGCAGGACAAAGGTTGTGCCAGTAGGTAAAGACTGACAAAATGGCGGAGTATGCTGTTTTCACCAAATAAAAAAGCCCTGCCGAATGTGGCAAGGCTTTAATTGGTGTGGGTGATGACGGATTCGAACCGCCGACCCCTCCGACGCGTCGGAGTGCGCTGAACCGGCTGAGCTAATCACCCGAGGTATGTTCTGCCCTTCTTTCAAAAGGCGAGTGCAAAGATAAGTGCTCGTATTTTTCTATGCAAGCTTTTTGTATAATTTTTCTTGCACAAAAAGAGTTCCCTTTCGTTTGATTTTTAAAATCCGTATTTTGAGCAATACAATTTAAGACGTGCTTATGAAAACTTTTGTCAAACGTTTTATGCTGGTGCTGGCTATTCTACTGGGTGTACTGGTGCTCACCTGGCTACTTCTGGCTTCGGTATTTCGGGAGCAAGTGGGACGACGCATTGTGAAAGAAATTAATAAGCAATTGACTTCGGAGCTGACGGTGCAGGCGTTTGACTTGTCGCTGATTCGTTCTTTACCAGATATTTCAGCAGATTTACAGGGGGTACTGCTCAAAGATAATCGCGGCGGGGCTTTGCTGGAGGCAGAAAATTTGTCTTTTCGCTTCGGCTTGCTGAGTTTATTTGGGTCTAAATTAAAAATCCGCTCGGTGGCAGCCAATAATGGCGCTTTGAACATTCAAATTGACCGACGCGGTCGGGAAAATTACACTATTTTTAAAAGTGCTACCGAGACGCGCTCGCTCGACCAGGAAGATGCCGAAGCGACCATTGATTTGCAAAAAGCAACTTTGACCGATTTTGAAGTCATTTATGAAGACCATAGCGCCGGGCAAAGTATCTGGATGAATGTGGACAATGCTAATGTGAATGGTCAGTTTTCTGCTCAAAAATTTTCGTTACAAAGCACAGCTGAGCTTCAATCTAGTTTTGTAGAAATGGATAGTATCCGTTACCTGGTGGGTACGAACTTGAGTTACGATGCCACCATTTTAGTGGATTTAGAACAAGATATTTATGATTTACAAGATGTTACACTTTCATTAAATGATAATATTTTTAAAGCCGACGGACAAATTGAGCTATTTGACCAGGGTCCGGCATTCGATTTATACCTTGATTGTACGCAGGGCGATGTATCTTCCCTGATTGCGTTGCTACCGGAGCAATACGCCAATGCCTTGGGTAACCTGACTAGCGACGGCAATTTTGTTTTTAAAACGTACATCAAAGGGCAAGCGACCAAGGAATTGAGCCCGCAAATCCGCGCCGAAATCAGCTTGCAAAACGGGCAAATCGAAAGTCCGCAAACACGGCAGCCGTTGCGCGACGTATCCTTTACCGCTAATTTTACCAATGGTAAATATCGCAGCAATGAAAGCACGGTTTTTGCAATTCAAAACCTGAAAGGTTATTTCAATCGCGAATTATTTGAAATGCGGCTGCTGGTAAATGATTTTGCTAAACCCAATATTGATTTTGCTATGAATGGCGTGGTGCCGATGGAAATAGTGTATGGTTTTTTAAATAACCCTAAAATTACCGCCGGTAGTGGTGAAGTGGAGATTAAAAATCTGGTACTCAAAGGCAATTACGCAGATATGATTGATCCTCAACGAATTGCGAAGGTACAAGCTGGCGGTGAAATTGAGTTTGACGATGCTGCCCTGACCATCAATGAAGAGCAAATGCTCATTGACCAGGGTAAACTCGTATTACATGGCGACACCGTATCGGTCCCGGAATTTAAACTCACCGGCGCAGGTAGCGATATTTTATTTAAAGGATTGGCAATCAATGCGATACCGGTCTTTTTCGCCGATTCTACCAATGAAAACAAGGTAGAATTGATTTTTAATGCCGAGTTGCAATCCCAAAACCTCGACCTGGATCGCTTGATAAAAATAGCTCAACTGACCGAAGCCCAGCAGCAACAAGATACGCTGGCTGTGGATTCGTTAAAAACCGAACAAATCAAAGAAAGACAGCAATTTACGCAGTTTTTAAAAGGTACATTTAATGCCACCGTTCAGCATATTAATTACAATTTGATTGATACCCGTGATTTTCGTGGTAAACTGGAATTCAACAATAATCAAATGCTGGTGCGCGGTCGAACCACAGCAATGAACGGTACGCTCGACCTCGATGGAACAGTGTATTTTGAAGCAGCCCCCCGGCTCGCCTCGCGTGTGGTGTGTGAAAACCTCAGTTCGACGGAGTTTTTCCGGCAAACCGAAAATTTTGGACAAGAAGTGTTGACCGACCAACATCTCAGCGGGAACCTCGACGCCCAAATCGCTATTTTTGCGTATTGGGACACCAGCGGTAATTTTCAATATGATCAACTCCGCGTATTGGCAGACATGAATATTCGCGATGGTAACTTAAAGAATTTCAAGCCTTTAGAACAATTTTCCACTTACGTCAAAATTCGTGATTTGCAAAATATTCGCTTTGCAGCGCTGCGCAATTACATTGAAATCGACAATCGTACCATTTACATTCCGACCATGTTTATTCAAAGCAATGCGATGAATATGACGGTGAGTGGCGAGCACACTTTTGATAATAAAATGGATTATAATATGAAAGTAAATGCAGGTCAGATACTTACCAATCGTTTTAAAAGTTTTGATCCGAGTTTAAAACCGCAAAAAGCTCGCAGTGGCTGGTTGAATTTATATTTTAATATTGCCGGTACCATGGAAGATTTCAAGGTAAAAACCAGCAAACGCGAGGTGCAAAATGCGTTTGTTTTCAGCGAGCGCCGCAAAAAAGCAATTGAAAATGCATTGGCAAAGCAATTTGGCAACGTGCAAAAGCTCAGCGAACCTGTTGAGTGGCAGGATGCCGAGTACCTCGACGAAATCGAAGGGGGTGCCGGTAATTAAATTGATTTATTTTGCCAGACGATCATTATATTTACCCAGTTTTATTTACTAACAATGATTAATCTTAAATAAATATGAAAAATTCATTACTATTTACACTACTGATTATCAGTGCTTGTACTGCCAAAGAACAACAAAATATCAAAACCCATGATGGGGCGGATACCGCCGCAGGCAAAACCGTTAATTTTCTTTGGCGCGAAAATCAATATGATGCCGAATTAAAAGATACTGTAAATACGATAGTAATAAATGAAGCTTTTTGTAAAAATATGAGCGATGCAGAAAAAGCCGCGCTGGGGTTTGTTGGTACTTTTATAGGCAGCGAATGCTGGTGGGACGGCGAAGCCAAAGAAGACCGGAGCAATTTAAAATGCAAAATTTTAACTTCATTAAACCTTGGTTATCAATGCTCTGAGCAACATATAGGCTTTTTAAAGCAGTGGTTCAAAAATGATAAAACAGCCTTAGAAAAACTAAATGATTGCCCGACGATTCCTTACACGGCTACAATTCAGGAAACTTTTAATGATATAAGATTGACAACAAAAGGCGACAAAATCACGGTTTGGTATGCTGCCAGCGGCGTCAACCTGCGCGAGGAGCAAGAATGGGACTGGACAGAGGAAATTACATTCCAGGTAAATGGAAATGATTTAAACATCATAGAACAGAAAAGCAGCCGGGAATAATCTTATGTTTTTTAAAAACAACCACAAATCTTATCATTATAATGATATTTTACTCTTTTTAATTATCATACCGATCATCAGCGCGTATAATTATTATCTTACTTATGCCAATATTCAGTATAATTGGTACACGCTGCTTACTTTTACCATTGATACCTTGCAAGGCTATGCCGCGTGGTGGAGCGTGCGCGCCATTATTTTATACCTCGATCAAAAAATGCCGTATGCAGTCAATACTTTACAGCGAATTTTAGTACAAATTATCATAACGACTGCCATAGGCTTAATTATTATTATATTTTTAACCGAATTAGTAAATGCCATTGCAAAAGATACGCCGGTACACCCGAGTTTTTATCGCTTTGATATTTTTATATTTATCATCTGGTTTTTGGTGATCAATGGCATTTACATCGGCATGTACTACGCGAGCGTATTGCGGCAGTTAGAAAAAACGCGGCAGGAAGCGCAAAAAGTGCTGGTGGAAGGCTTTCCGGTGAAACAGGGCAAACAACATTTATCCATTGCTTTTAATGAAATAATCGGATTTTATGTCGATGGCGATTACACGATTTTAATTACCAACCAAAATAAAAAATACCTGCTGGATCAGTCGCTAGATAAAATAGAAAAAAACTTGCCCGCCGATTATTTCTTTCGATTGAATCGGCAATTTATTCTTAATAGGCAGATTATCAAAGGATTTAATAAAATAGAAAATGGTAAATTGAATGCATTGCTACAATCGTCCGACTATTTTCCGGAAATGGTGCAGGTGAGCCGACTCAAAGCGCCTGCTTTTAAAACCTGGTTGCAACTAAATGTGAAAAATGAGATTTGAAATTTGAAAAGATAATTTCATATTTCTGATTTCATATTTCTGATTTCACATTTCACATTTAATATCTTTCATTTCAAAGATAAAATTGCTACACTTCAAGGGTAAAGTGCCCGTTTTTCCTTGCTTTCCTGCATTTTGCGCCCTTAGCTTTGCCGCAAAAAACAACAGATCATGAAATCACCAATTTTATTAATCTCATTCCTTTTTATTACATCTTTATTTACAAATGCGCAAAATACCAGCTGTGTAAATGATGTAAAATTGAATCCAAATTTTTCAAAAGCAGCAGCGGTGAAAGCCGTTTTGCAGCGCTACACGACGAATGCTTTGCCCGGAGCCGCTGTTGCGGTTTACTCCGAATCGGAAGGCTGGTGGGCGCACGCGTCGGGCTACGCCAAGGTGGAAAACCGCACGCCAATGCAGCTTTGTCATTTGCAATATTTGCAAAGTGTAGCGAAAACGTATATGGCGGTGACGATTTTGCAATTGCAGGAGCAAGGTAAAATCAAATTTGATGAATTTATAACGCGTTATTTACCAGCTAAATATGCGCAGTATGTGCCAAATGCAAATCGAATCACAGTGCGCATGTTATTGAATCAAACTTCGGGTGTGCCGGAATACAATGTGCATCCAAAACTCGTTTCTCACATTCTTGAATACCCACTGAAGCCTTTTTCGCTTGAATTTGCCTTGCAAAACATTGAAAATGAACCGCCTTTATTTGAACCCGGTGCCCAGCACAAATACACCAACACCAATTACCTGCTACTCGCGCTGATTGCCGATGCCATTACGGGCGACCATGCCGCTTTTATGCAAAAAAATATTTTCAATCCGTTGGAATTACATCATACTTTTTACCGGAATGATAAAAATTATTTAAAATATGATATGCTGGTGAATTCTTACTGGGATGTCGCGCAGATCAGCAATCCGGCAAACGTCACTCAGATGCAGCGCGTCAACGTCGCGTCCATGATCGGCGATGACGGTATCGTGTGCACGCCAACGGACGCTGTAAAATTTTTAAAAGGATTAATGGAAGGAAAGTTATTAAAACCAGAATCCATGCAGCAAATGCTTACCTGGGTAAATAATAGCGCCGGTAATCCGACCTATGGTATGGGCATTTATCATTTTCAGCTGGGCGATCTGGTGGCATACGGGCACGGTGGCGGCGGGCTGGGCGCGGGGTGTTTGCTGGTTTACCTTCCTCAACACAAAATGTATGTTTTTATTGCCACCAACGTCGGCGTGGTAGTGGATAATCCTTTGGCAAAAAAGGCGGATGAGATGAAGAATGAGGTACTGATGGCGTTGCTGATGTAATAAGTAAGTATAATAAAATGCTGTTAACTTTATAAAGTTAACAGCATTTTATTTCAACTTCTCATTCTGCGCATGCCGCTCGGCGTCGCGGATGGTTTTCTTTTGAAAATTTTTTTCCAGCGCTTCGGTCAGATCTATGCCGGTTTGATTGGCAAGACAGATTAAAACAAATAATACATCCGCCATTTCATCGCCGAGATTGGCTTTGGCATTTGCCTCGTCTTCACTGCGTTTGAACGATTGCTCGCCGTACAAACGCGCCATGAGTCGTGCCACTTCGCCAACTTCTTCCATTAAAATTGCCGTATTAGTCAATTCATTGTAATAACGAACGCCGATGGTGTTAATCCATTGATCGACAGCAGTTTGGGCTTCTTGAATAGTCATAAGGCAAATGTGAAATATGAAATGTGAGATTTGAAATGTAAAAATCGTACTTCGTACCTCTAACCTCGTACTTAATTTACTCCTTATTTTTAGTATCCATCACAATCGTCACCGGTCCGTCGTTGAGTAGGCGCACTTTCATATCGGCTCCAAATTCACCGGTTTGCACAGGAATGCCGGCAGCAATTTCCAGCTGTTTGACAAATTTTTCATACATGGGAATGGCAATATCGGGCTTCGACGCGCGAATGTACGAGGGGCGATTGCC
>JBKBWT010000013.1:0-32385 GCA_046314415.1 Saprospiraceae bacterium | reverse complement strand
GCCATTTACGCTGATCTGGAGAAAGAAATTAAAGAGGCGGTAGCTGCCCTTAATCCCAACGGGGATTTTGTTGGAGCCGACTTGTTTTTCGGGGCAAATGGTCCCATTAAAACTGGTAGCGCTGCGACACAGGTGGAGAAGTGGAAAAAACTGGGTAATTCCTTGTTGTTGAGATTGGGCATGCGCTACTCAAAGCTTGATCCTGCAAAAGCACAGGCTATTGTTTCCGCTGCATTTAGCGGTGGCGTGATGGCTTCCAACAGTGATAATGCTTATGTAACCTACAATGGCACAACATTTACCAATGGTGCGAACGGAGGCCTCGTCAATAACAACCCTTACTTTTATTACGCGGCAGAGCCTTTTGTGGATCAATTGAAATCTACCAAGGATCCACGTGCTAAGTTTATTATTGCAACGTATGCCAATCCGGCAAATCCATTAGCAGACCCCAACCCTGATACCACGCTGGCAAATCAGTTTGGCGTTCCGGTAGGGGTTATTAATACGGCTCTTGTGAATGCTCCTTACAGAGGCGCAAAAGGTGGTGGGTACAACTATTCCCAGATGAATGTGAATGTGGTCGCATCTTTGACCGCTCCTGATTTTTGGGTTACTTATTCGGAAGTTGCGTTAATGCTGGCAGAGGCAGCACACCGAGGCTGGATCCCTGGTGGGGATGCGGCAGCAAAGCAATATTATGAAGATGGAATAAAAGCGGATATAAAAAGATACGCGCTATATCCAAAAGCAAGTACTATTTCGGACGCCGCCATCAATGATTATCTCTTACATCCTGATGTAGCCTATAATGCAGCCAATGCACTTAATTTGATTAATACCCAACTTTGGATTGCCTATATTAGAAATGGGACGCAGGCATGGGCTAATTTCAGGAGAAGTGGCTATCCGGCTTTAAAACCTAACCTTTCTAATAATTTGCTTAATGGTGGATTTATTAGAAGATTGTCTTATCCTGATTATGAATTAGCTCAAAATCGAGACAACTACATGAAAGCGGTTCAAGCCATAGGTGGAAAGGATGATCTGGTAACAAGGGTATTTTGGGATAAACAATAGATTTTAAAAGATAAATTAAAAATTAACTATGGGGTAAAGCGCTAGCTATCAATGTTTTAAGCGTTTTTCTTACCTCATAGTTTTAATTTTTAAAACTGAAAATTGGACATGAAGTTTGGCAGCTTGCAAACCTAAGGGATATTGTGGGTTAGGCAGTAGTTTTATAAACGAAATGTCTGGTGCAAAAAATATTTAAATAACATAACAATCGATTTAATACAGTACTTTATTTTGATTACTTGACTCTAATTAAAATTTAAATTGAATAAAATTAGACAAACCCTAAATTTTGTCTAGTTTAGCAGCCTGTATTTTTTCATTAAATGCATCAACCCATATGACGAAACTAACCAAACTATTTTCTCTATTACTTGCGCTATTTTGCTGTATTATAACAGCAAATGCCCAGCAAGTGACCGGCAAGGTTACAGCTGCCAAAGACGGGGCTCCGCTCATTGCTGTAAACATTACCGTAAAAGAAACAAACACAGGTACGGTATCGGACGCAGACGGAATGTTTAATGTCAACGCTTCCCCCGGTAATACCTTGGTATTCAGCTACATCGGTTTTAAAACGATTGAAGTAACACTTGGCAACGAAAGAAATGTGAATGTGACTTTGGAAGAAGATGCCCAGAGCCTGGACGAAGTCGTTGTAACGGCGCTAGGTATCAAAAAAGAAGCGAAAAAATTAGGCTACGCCACTACAACGGTGGATGCAGACGCCGTTACAATCAATCGAACGCCTAATTTTATTAATTCCTTGCAAGGTAAAATTGCAGGTGTCAATATCTCTGGTTTGGGTACGGGTCCTGGCGGTACTTCTAAAATCCGTATTCGCGGGCAGTCCTCTATTTCTGGACAGAACAATCCTTTGATCGTTGTAAACGGGATTCCGATTGACAACACCAACTTTGGTACAAACCCAGGTAACGCGGGCGCTGACAACTCCGTTGGCGTGCGCGGCGGTGGCGTCACTTCGGATGGTGGCGACGGTTTGTCGAGTATCAACCCGGATGATATTGAAAATATTACCGTTTTGAAAGGCGCAGCAGCTGCGGCGCTCTACGGCTCCCGTGCCAAGGATGGGGTCATCATGGTAACCACTAAAACCAGAGGGGAATCGCAAGGTATTGGCGTTACTTACAACATTAACTACACGAATGAAACACCCTTGGATTTTACGGATTATCAATATGAATACGGTCAAGGTGAAAATGGTGTTCGCCCAACCACGCCCAACCCAACTTCGGGTCAGTGGTCATTTGGTGAAAAATTCCAGCCAGGTATGACACAGGTGCTCTTTGACGGGGTAACGGTGCCGTATGTGCCACAACGAAATGTGATTCGGGATTTTTATCGCACAGGTCAAAATACGACCAACACACTCACCTTTTCTTCAGGCGGCACGAAGGGTGGCTTCAATTTGTCCCTGGCTAATTTAAGTAGCTTGGGTATTACTCCAAATAACCGCTACGACCGCCGTACGATTAACCTGGGCTTTAGTTATGATCTTTCTACTAAATTAAGTGTATCGGGGAACGTCAATTATTCAAATGAATATAATAAAAACCCACCAAACGTAGGCAACCAGGATAATACCATTCCGGTAGCATTATATAATATGGCAAATTCGATGCCGCTTTCTTTATTGGATGAGAAAAAATATGATGCGAATGGCAATGAATTTGTTTATTCCCGTTTCCGAAATCGTACCAATCCTTATTTTACTTTAGCGGAACAGTTTAATAATGTGCGCCGCGATCGGATTTTTGGTAATATTTCTATGAAATATAATATCCTTCCCTGGTTATTTGTGCAAGGTCGCATTGGGCAGGATTATTGGTCACGCGATCAGGAGTATAATAACTTCCCGACCGGACAAGCTTCTTTGGCACCGGCACCGGCAGGCTTTGTCAATGGTCAATTTACACAGGAATCGCGCCGGTTCAGAGAAATCAATGCCGATATTTTAATTTCGGCAACGCGTGAATTTGGTGATTTTGGTGTGGATTTGACCGCAGGGGGCAACCAGATGTATCGCCGTTCGGACTTAAACAGTGCTCAAGCAACGGATTTTGTGGTCAGAGATTTATATACCATCCAGAATGGACGCGTGAAAGACCCATTTTATAGCTTATCCGAACGTGCCGTGAATTCACTCTATGGTTCGGCAGAATTTTCGTTCAAACGCTTTTTGTATTTGAATGGTACAATTAGAAACGATTGGTTTTCAACGCTTTCTGCTGAAAACCGCAGTATTTTGTATCCTTCTGTCTCTGCCAGCTTTGTTTTCTCTGATGCTTTTCAGACAGCACCTAGCTGGCTGGATTTTGGTAAGTTGCGCGTGGCTTATGCCGAAGTGGGTAGTGATACCGACGTGCCACCGTATTCTGATGTACTGTTTTATGGTATCAATGCCAATTTATTCCCGAACGTTACGGGTGCAGGTCAACCGGTTGGTTTCTCTTCGGGCAATACCGTTCCGAATAAATCCTTGCGACCCATGCGCACCGGCGAGACGGAAGTGGGTATTGAGTTGAAAATGTTCAACAATCGCTTGGGTCTTGATCTGTCGGCTTATCGCAAAATTACCACGGATCAGATTGTATCCGCTCAAATTTCAGATGCCTCCGGCTTTGTAAATACGCTTATCAACAGTGGCGAGAGCCGCAACCAAGGTGTGGAAGCCTTGATTAATATTGTACCGATTAAATCCGGTAAATTCCAGTGGGATTTTACATTTAATGGTTCATATAATATTACAAAAGTTTTAAAACTGTTGACGGATGTGCCTGGTGAGCGAATCACCGTTGGTACGCACGTTTTCAATGGTGAATTGAGACAAGTGGTGGGTCAGGAAATGGGGCAAATTTATGGATTTGGCTACCGCCGGGATGCACAAGGACGCCAGGTTTTTGGTGCCAATGGATTGCCACTGCGCACACCTGATCTGATCTCGTTTGGTAGCGCTCTGCCCAAGTGGGTCGGCGGTTTTAACAATGCGTTCAGCTATGGCAAATTGAATTTCTCTTTCCTGATTGACTTCAAGCTAGGCAACATGATGTTGTCGGGTACGAATTTCAATGCGGTACGGCATGGTTTGCATAAGATGACACTAGCGGGTAGAGAGCAGGGCGGTATTGTCGGCAATGGCGTGAATGAAAAAGGCGAACCCAATACGGTGAAAGCTAATGTACAACCATACTGGGAAGTGGTGCGTTCGCAGGCACTCATTGAGCCAGTCGTATTTGATGGCGGCTTCTGGAAACTGCGTCAGATCACTTTGGGCTACGATTTAACGAGCTTGTTACCGAATAAATTCTTTGCTAAAGCCATTCGCCTCAATTTTGTTGCCAACAACGTGTTGATTCTCAAAAAATGGGTGGATAATATTGATCCAGAGTCATTTGGGTACTCTTCGGATAACCTGGTGGGTATGGAATCAACCGGGGTACCGACGACGAGAAGTTTAGGATTCAATTTAAATGTTAAGTTCTAAAGTAGAAGTCAGATTTACTAAATCTTTAAAAATTTAATAAATCTATTCTAAATCATTAATTTAATTAATTAGATATGAAAAAAATATTGCAATATAATCTACTCTTATTTATGCTTTTGTTGATCATCTCCTCCTGTGATGAAGGATTTGATGAACTCAACGAAAACCAGGTGTCGCCAACAGCGATCAATCCTACGTTTTTGTTAAACAATGCTATTATCACTACATCCGGTGATTTCAATACGCTGGTTTATGAGTATGGAATTGTACAGCACATCATTTCACCTAACTCTGGGGTTTTGACGGGTGCCAATTACAATCAAGATAACCGGGCTGCCACGCAAGGCTTATGGCAGCGCTATTATCGCAACGTGGTACGCAACTCCGTGGATGTCATCACGCAAACCAAAGATCAGCCTACCCGGAGCAACCTGTACAATATGGCGCGCATCATGAGAGCTTATTCTTTGATGGTTTTGACCGACTCCTATGGGGATATTCCTTATGTAGAAGCTGGAAAAGGCTTTACGGAGCAGGTTCTTTTTCCAAAGTATGATGCACAGCAAGCCATTTACCCGGATATTATTAAAGAATTGACGGAGGCGACCGCTGCCTTAGATGCAGCCAAACCAATAGAAGTAGCGGATGTCCTTTATAATGGCAATATTGCACAGTGGAAGAAATTTGGCAATTCGCTGCTGCTGCGCGCGGGTATGCGCCTGAGTAAAGTAGATGCGGCTCAGGCTCAGCAAGTGGTAGCACGCGCATTCCAAGGCGGTGTCATAGAGATCAATGCTGATAATGCCGTGGTTCGCCATGATGCCAATTATACCAATCCCGCAAGTGTCACTTTAAATTCTACCGAAGCTAATAACTTTTATTTGACGGCGCCTTTTGTGACCCATTTAAAAAGCACGAATGATCCACGTCTGGCTGCCATTGCCGTGCGCTATGTGGGCGCAAAATCTGGTCCGGAGCAAACAGCCGCCAAAGCTTCGACCGATCCTTCCGTACAAATCGGGATGCCATTGGGATATGATAATAGTGGCATTGGACCGGTGGCAACCTCGTTGGGTTTGGCAAGTTTCTATGATTTCAGCCAGTTGGATCGCACCCGAATGGGCAAGCTAGCCGCACCCTTCTTTATTGTATCAGCAGCTCAAAATCAACTGTTACTGGCAGAAGCGGCTCAGCGGGGTTGGATCAGTGGTAATGTAGCGGATTTCTACAACAGAGGCGTGCGCCTGCACATGGAGCAATTGGCAGCTTATGGTTCTAACGTAGCCATTCCGACAGCTTCCATTGATGCTTATTTAATGGCAAATCCGTTTGACAGCAGCAAGGCCTTGGAACAAATCAATACTCAGTACTGGATTGCTTCATTCTTGAATGGATTTGAAGCTTTTGCGAATTTCCGACGCAGCGGCTTCCCGGCACTGACGCCTAATCCATTCCCGGGCAAAGACATCACCGGACCTTTCATTCGCCGACTCACTTATCCCAACTCCGAGCTTTCCGTCAACAGTGCTAACGTACAGGAAGCCATCGGGCGCATGGGAGGTGATAAACTCGATATCAGAGTCTGGTGGGATAAATAAAATGAGCAAACGTGTCAGGTTTTTTCTATCTGACACGTCTTTATTATGATATAATAGAGTTAATGTATATTGATTATCCTTAGCTTATGTAATTGCTCGTAGATTACCGCAGCCTTGGACACTAGTATGATGTGTAATTTGCGAGCAGCTGCATAATGATCTGCTTGCATCTGCGAGAAAACATTTAGTTGCTATAAATATTGTAGAAATATTTAATATTTATATATAGTATAATAAGTGACTGAAGTGATTATCAAGCTACATTAACTCTAATTTTTAAAACCAAGTTTTAATTTATAATGAAAAAGATTTGCAGCATCATTTTATTTACTTTATTTACTTGTGGTGTAATAGCACAGCAAATAACGTTGACTAAAGAGCAAATCACTGCACTGACACCTGAATGGAAAGGCGAACGCCTGCCCGATGGTCGTCCGAAAACCAGTGATAAAATCCTGGAACGGCTCAAGAATGTCTCCCTTGAAGAAGCCTGGGGTTATCTGCGCAACAAAGGCTATCACAATCAGTTTGAAGGCGACTGGATGGTGATGCGTCCTGAGCAGGTGATGGTGGGGCGGGCTGTGACGGCACAATACATGCCGCTTCGACCCGATTGGGATGGCATTGTCAAGAAAGTGGGCGAACAGGAAGGGCGCATCGGCGGCACCAATTCGTGGCCCATCGATGTGCTCAAACCCGGCGATATTTATGTAGCGGATAGTTACGGCAAAATCGTGGATGGTACCTTGATTGGTGACAATCTCGGCAACTCCATTTATGCCAAATCCAAAAACGGAGTTATTTTTTATGGCTCGGTGCGCGATATTGAAGGCTTGGAAAAAATAGAGGGTTTCAACGCCTGGATCAAAGGGTACGATCCTTCTTACATTCAGCAGATGATGCTGGCTTCTATCAACAATCCAATTCGGATTGGTCGGGCGACCGTGCTGCCGGGTGATGTGATTCTGGCGAAAAAAGGCGGTATTGTTGCCATCCCGCCGCATTTACTTGATGATTTGGTCATCAATTCGGAGTTTGTTGCTTTGCGAGATCAATTCGGACATCAGCGTCTGCGCGAAGGCAAATACACACCTGGGCAGATTGATCGTCAGTGGACCGATGATATTAAAAAAGATTTCCTGGCTTGGATCAATGCCAATCCTGATAAACTTCCGATGACCCGCGCCGAACTGGACGCTTTTATGAAAGAACGCAATTGGTAAATCAATTTGCCGATTTCCTAATGCCCACACGATCCTTATTACATGGTAGCATTGGCAGATCGGCACCTCAGCAAATTAGCACATTATTTAAAAACCTAAAATCCATTATATTATGATGACTCCATCAGAAAAATTTCTTCAAAGATTTGGTTTGATCGATCCAACACCTACGGCAGTTGAAAAAAATTCGGAAGCCAGTGGCAATGGGCACAATCGCCGCGATTTTATCAAAAACGTTGGTTTAGGCGGATTAGCATTAGGCACTTTTATCAATTCGCCGATTACCGAAACGCTGGAATATTCCACTTCAAAAGTGAATCGTGCATCTGCTCCTAGTGACTTGAAAATCACGGACATGCGTTATGCGGTGGTGATGAATGGGGGCGGACGGTGTCCGGTAATTCGCATCGACACTAACCAGGGTATTTACGGCTTGGGTGAAGTGCGCGATGGTGGGAACTGGCGATACGCGCTGTTTCTCAAGAGCCGCATTTTGGGTATGAATCCTTGCAATGTGGAAATGATTTTTAAGAAAATCAAGCAATTCGGCTACCACGGACGTCAGGCAGGCGGTGTTTGCGCGGTGGAAATGGCATTGTGGGATTTAGCCGGGAAAGCCTACAATGTGCCGGCTTATCAATTGCTCGGCGGTAAATATCGCGATAAAGTGCGCCTTTATGCCGACACCCCGCGCGCACAAAGCCCGGAAGAATTTGCGGCAAAAATGAAGGATCGGGTTCAAAATAAAGGCTATACGTTCCTGAAAATGGACTTTGGGGTAGAATCATTGGCTAAAATTCCTGGTACAGTTGCCAACAGCAATTTCTGGGATATCAGCCGCCAATGGGAAAATACACAAATGACCTACGGTGGCACCGAGCATCAGTTTACGCAAATTCAAATCACCGATAAAGGCTTGGATATCATGGCACAATACGTAGCGAGTGTGCGCGATGCGGTTGGATATGATGTTCCTTTGGCTTCTGACCATTACGGGCATTTTGATTTGAATAATGCCATTCGCCTCGGTCGGGCAGTAGAAAAATATCGCCTTGCCTGGCTCGAAGATATGATTCCTTGGAAATACACCGAGCAGTTGAAAGAAATCAAACATGCGATCGAAACACCACTGCTAACAGGGGAAGACATTTATTTAAAAGAGGAATTTATCAAATTAATTGATAATCAAGCTGTTGACCTCGTACATCCTGACCTGGCAAGCTCCGGTGGATTGTTGGAGACTAAAAAAATCGGGGACTACGCTGAAGAAAAAGGTATTGCCATGGCGATGCACTTTGCCGGTACACCGATTTCCTTCATGGCGAACGTACACTGCGCAGCGGCTACCCAAAACTTTGTTTCGCTGGAGCACCATTCTGTTGACCTGCCTTACTGGGAAAGTCTGGTGAAGAAAACAGATAAACCTTTGATAGAGAAGGGCTTCGCCTTGGTACCGGAACGTCCGGGATTGGGTGTCGAATTGAATGATGACGAGGTGAAAAAGCACCTTGATCCTGAAGATCAAAGCTATTTCAAACCAACACCAGAGTGGGATAATATTCGCTCCTGGGATCGTCTATGGAGTTAAATAAATTAATTTTTATATACATTGGTTATTGGTCTTATGCTGCATAAGCACCAATAACCATTTTAATTTTGACAAAAATGACCAATTCTACCTACAAATACTTGCTTTACACTGGATTGATCTTGTTGACGGGTGCCTTGGGAACTTATCTTGCCGGCGCTACAAATTGGATCGGTCCTTTATTGATACTGGGTTTGCTGGCGCTGGCGATTGGCATGCGCGGGTTTGATGCTTTAAAAGGGTTAACTTACCCGACGGTTATTTTTGCGGCGGTGGCTACAGCTATGTTTTATCCGCAATATTTAGTGGAAATCGGTGATTTTAAAATGTCCCGACTTATTATACCTTTATTACAAATTATCATGTTTGGCATGGGTACTACCATGACTTTTAATGATTTTTTGGGTATTATTAAAACGCCGCAGGCAGTTATTATTGGTTTAGTTTGCCAATTTGCCATCATGCCCTCCTTAGGCTTCGGCATTGCCAATTTATTTGGCTTTCCAACAGAAATTGCTGCCGGGGTCATTTTGATT
Organism: Saprospiraceae bacterium; assembly: GCA_046314415.1. GTDB lineage: Bacteria > Bacteroidota > Bacteroidia > Chitinophagales > Saprospiraceae > JADJNW01. The sequence goes on along the minus strand of JBKBWT010000013.1, from coordinate 22,858 downwards.
GGCTGTAGCCCCAGCGGTTTGGCTTCCAATGTCATGGCACTCATTGCCAAAGCCAATGTCGCGCTATCCATCACAATTACAACGTTTGCCACCTTATTAGCGCCGATTATGACGCCGTTGTTAATGAAATTATTAGCCGGGCAGTTGGTTGAGATCAATTTTTGGACTATGATGTGGGATATTACAAAAATGATTATTATTCCTCTCGCCATTGGCTTTATTATTAATCAGTATTTTAAAAAACTGGCAAAATCATTACAAAGTTATTTACCTTTTATTTCAATGGCGGGCATTGCCCTTATCCTGATGGTCATTGTTGCTGCTGGTCAAAAATCGCTGCTAAATGTGGGCGGATTACTCATTGTGGCTGTATTAATGCACAACCTGGGCGGCTACATTCTGGGGTACGGTGCTGCCAAATTATTCCGCATGAGCGAAGCAGACTGTCGCACAGTGGCAATTGAAGTGGGCTTACAAAATGGCGGTTTAGCTTCGGGTTTAGCCAATCAAATGGGTAAAATTGCAACCATGGGTTTAGCTCCTGCTCTATTCGGAACGATGATGAATATTACCGGCTCGATCTTAGCAGGCTGGTGGGGACGAGAACAAAAAGGCGCAGCTGTAAAAGCGCTAAGCACGAGCAACGAAGCGGAGTTAATCAAATAAAGCGAAAACCTCCAGCATTAGCATAAACGCAAGAACAATAGCAACTATATTCCTAATAGGATTGGAACAGGCGACACGGATTTATGCAGTGTTATCTGCTTCATGCGTGTCGCCGCGTTCAATTTTCACTGACTTATAAATTTGTTTAAAAAGCTACTAACGCCTTTAATTTTAGGGACTTTCACGAGATTAGAACTATCTGATCGATATTAAATGGTATAAATTCCAATTAGCGCTAAATAAAAGCACTTTCTGCTTGAAAATAAAAAAGGTCACGAAAACTCAATTTCGTAACCTTTTGATTCTTAAGTAGTACCGGAAGCGGGACTCGAACCCGCACAGGTTGCCCCGCACGCCCCTGAAACGTGTGCGTCTACCAATTCCGCCATTCCGGTAAGTAGGTAGATCATAATGAAGTCATTTAAAGACTTCGTACCGAAGGTGGGACTCGAACCCACACGTTGTTGCCAACACTGGATTTTGAGTCCAGCGCGTCTACCATTCCGCCACTTCGGCTAATTTTTGTTTTGATGGAAGCGATACTTTTTCGCTTGTTCTTGTGTTTGCTAGACCCCTTTGAATTATTGCGTGGCGAATTTAGAAACATTTTCTCGAATACGCAAGAGATATTTCTTTTTTAAAAAATATTCTTTTACGACAGAAAGTTCCTGCGTGGCAATTTTTTTATCATCGTACTGCTCAATTACATTTGCGGCTGCTGCATAAATTGCACGTTCCTGATTTTCAACAGCTTGTAAAACCTCCTGATGTTTAGTTTCGTCAAAGTCAAATTCTAGTTCCATCAAACCCTCATTGATGTCCATCATTTCCAGTAAAAAATCCTGCGGAATTTCGTTTTTCCCCTCCTCGGCGAGCACTCCTTTCAGATTTAAAATATACTCCATGCGTTTGTCAAAATCCGCAAGCGTACGATAAGCCTGATTGTTAAGGGTGGATAGCTCGAGAATTGCTGCCTGTTTTTCGGCTGATTCCAGCGTGTAAAAATCAGGATGGTATTTTTTACTATTAGCGTAAAAGCGCTGCTTCAACAGGGCTTCGTCTATGATAAAAGCAACAGGGAGGTCGAAAAATTCAAAGTAATTCATACCAATTTGCGGATGCGTTAATCTGCTAACTTGATAAAAATAAAGTGAATAATTTACTAAATAAAATTGCAAAGAGCCCTGATAATGAGTTCTTTGCAATTTTGTAATTTTTATATTTTATTTAAATATGCCCCGGAAAATATCCAATCCATTGGCATATAATATTAACCCTAATACTAATATAAAGCCGATTGTTGTCGCGTATTCCAAAAATTTATCGCTTGGCTTGCGCCCGCTAATCATTTCATACAATAAGAACAGTACGTGTCCGCCATCGAGCGCGGGAATCGGTAACAGGTTCATAAAGGCTAAGACGAGGGACAAAATAGCCGTCATCAACCAGAAGCGTTCCCAGACCCACTCCGCACCAAACATGCCGCCGATGGAACCGAGCCCCCCCAGGCTTTCCGATACTTTGATCTTGCCCCGGAACATCTGACCAAATGCTTTCGCCTGGTCGCTCAGGAAATTCATGCCTTTGGTAACGCCTGCCGGAATGGCTTCCAACAATGAATACTCCTGCCGTTCAAATTTAAAATAATTATCCGCACCCTTGGGATACACGCCAATAGTGCCATTTTCGGTCGTTACCATGCTTAGGTTAACGGTGTCGGTGCTATTGCGCAGCGCCGTTACTTTGATAGATTGCTTTTTGTGCTGACGGGCAAGCCGCTGAAAATCACTAAAATAAGGCGTTGGCGTATCGTTGAACGCAATGATTTTATCATTTTTCTGTAGTCCCGCTTTTTCTGCCGGTGAATCTTTTGCCAGCGCACCTACTTCAAAAGGCATGCGGGGTCCAAAAAGCGCTTTACCTTTATTTTCATAACTGGACAAAACGCCGACAAACTTTGCATCTATCGGTAAATCAAGCACTTGTCCATCGCGTTCTACCGTTATTTTATTGGCATTATTAATAATAATTTCCCGGACAACAACACGATCATTGAATTTATCAAATTGCTGACCGCCAATCGCTACAATCTTGTCGCCATCGCGCAAGCCCATTTCCATGCCCAGCGAATCGGCATAAATACCATATTTTACATTCTCATTCGGCAGGTATTGTTCGCCCCAAATCCACAACACCATACTGTATAAAATGAAGCCCAGAATAAAATTGACCGTAACACCCCCTAACATGATGATGAGCCGCTGCCACGCTGGTTTGGAGCGGAATTCCCAGGGCTGTGGCTCACCTTTCATTTGCTCGGAATCGAAACTCTCGTCAATCATCCCGGCAATTTTTACATAACCGCCCAGCGGCACCCAGCCAATACCATATTCTGTTACATCCTTGCGGTCTTCCGGGTAATCTTTATTCTTGTTAAATATACTCGCAAAACTCCAGCGACCATTTACTTTTCTAGCTTTAAACAGCGCAAACCAAGGGTCAAAAAATAAATAAAACTTTTCTACCCGCGTGCCAAATAGTCGCGCCGGTATGAAATGCCCTAATTCGTGCAAGGTCACCAAAATCATCAAACTGAGCATCAACTGCCCCGCCATTATTAAAATATCCATGCGAATGCTACTCCTTTTACGTTCGATTAAATTAATTATAAAAGAAACGCTAATTTGCCCCATCTGTTGAGCAAATAGAACAATAAAGGTACTTTATTTTTGCAATCTAAATAGAATTTTGCGACAGATAAGCCTTTTTAATAGACTTAGGAATCGTTTTGCTTTTATGCCTATAGTAATTATTATATCTATTCATTATACGTAAAATTATTTATGCTTTTATTTTATACCACTGATATTCAGCACAATCTGGCAGTTTTTCACGATGAAGAAGCCCATCATTGTACCCAGGTGTTGCGGAAAAGGGTAGGGGAGGTGGTCAACTTTGTAGATGGTAAGGGCTGGTTTTATGAAGCCACTCTTATCGAGATTGCCAAAAAACAGTGTACGCTACAAATTGTCAAGCGTTGGGAAGACCCCAATCAGCCGGCTTTCCAAACGCATATTGCCATTGCGCCTACCAAGAATATCGAGCGTTTTGAATGGTTTTTGGAAAAGGCGACCGAAATAGGTATAAGTACTGTTACGCCTCTACTTTGCGAACGTTCTGAACGCAAGCAAATCCGGCTCGACCGGCTGGAAAAAATTATGCTGGCGGCAATGAAGCAATCGCTGAAGGCAAGGCTCCCGATATTACATGATTTAATGCCATTTAACAATTTTATAAAAACGCAGCCTGTTGATTATCAGAAGTTTATTGCTTATGTTAGCAAAGAGCCTTCGCAACATTTACTAAATACTTACCAACGAAGTAATAACGTGATCATTCTTATCGGACCAGAGGGAGATTTTTCCGATAAAGAAATACAGCAAGCGTTTAATAATGATTATCAGGGCGTTAGCTTAGGAAAAAATCGGCTGCGTACCGAAACAGCGGGGGTAGTGGCTTGTCATATTGTTCAATTAAAAAATGAATAATTTATAATGAATAGATGGCTGAAATTCAATGAATTGAAAACCGAATTCATTCATTATCCATCCTTTCATTATTCATTCTTTCATTCTTTCATTTTTTTTCTAGCACTATCCCCACAACAGGCGTTTTCCCATTTTGAAATAACGGCGAATATTGAGCCAAAAGGCGGCAAACAGGTAGAGAATAAGCGGCGAACCTAGTGTTACAAATGAGGTATAAATGAAATACAAACGCACGGTTGCCGAAGCGATACCCATTTTTTCACCCAAATAGCTGCATACGCCAAAGGCTGATTTTTCCAGGAGGTGTTTTACATGTCTCATACGATCCGCATTAAAGAAAATACTCAGACGAAACAAAAAAATTCGTAAAAAGATGACAAGAATCTTAGAATTTTACAATAACGGATAAACCCCAGGTCTTCGTTCAGTCACTTGCTGTAAAAATTACTCAATTTTGATTGGTCTGAGCCGGTTGTACGGTCACTACTTTTTCAGTTTTGGCTTTGTCCTTGTTGCTAAAAGCATAAATAAAACCCATCATACCAAAGATAAAAAGCAATGCCAGTAAAATTCCTTCGATGGATCGCTTATTTTGCCGGTCGTTTGTGTAATTTGTTTGCATGGTCCTTTCAAAAAATTGGTTAACAGAAATAATTCCAATCACCTGTTCTGCGATTTGCTTCACATCAGTTGTCAAAATAAACCGGTTTTTAAGTGTTGGCAGGTCATTTGCTCAGGCGAATGCATGAACACTTAGGCTGTTCAAACAGCGGAACAAAGTGCAGCAATCGGCGATGAGCATCAATGAATGTGACTGACTATGAAGGGATTATGGAGAGGCATTGTGGTGTAAATCTGTATTTTTCATGTGTTTCATATTTTAATAAGTGAAAATTTGTTACAAACTGATTTTCCTGCAAATATACAAAACATACAAAAAATTCTTATGTATATGCTATTATTTTTTTTCTGAATACATAAAAATTTATTGTAATGAAATAGAAACAAAACTCGTGCCAAACTTTGAAAAAGGGCACTTAGAAATGAAAAATATTTTTAATATAAATAGACAAGGAAAGCATGTTTAAGCTGAGGAGCTAGGAAGAATAAATATAAAATATTGATAATCAATAGCATGTTCAATAAGAGGCGCTTACAGCATCATCCCGCTTGGGTAACAACAACCACAAACGCCCGTAATGATTGAGATAATGCGCCTTGCGGCGTGCTTTGGGACCGATACCACGATACACATCTACATGACCGGGTCCGCGAATGGCACCACCCACGTCTTGCGCAAAAAAGAGCCGATATTCATGCTTCAACCTTCGGGTCTTCAGATCATAAACCGGGAAAGCCGCCAGTAAACAACTGCCCAGGGGAATATAACGTTTATCAACCGCAATAGACAACTCCTCCAGTAGAGGCACATGTCCAGCGCCTTTGGGCTGCGTACGGCGTGGCGTAAAAAAAGTGTAAGATGGATCACGAAATAATGCGGTATCCGCTTTTGGTGCTTTGCGATCGTAACGTTTCACACTGCGATAAGGATGACGATTGGTACCACTGTAAGAAAACAACTCACGCGAGCCATTTGCGTATTCTACAAAACCAGAACCCTGCATTTGCATGCGATAAACGTCGGCACGACTCCGGGCATAAGCCAGCTCCAGCCCTAATCCGTGTAGCGCACCTTGCTCAATGTCCCGGCGACTCGGCATTCGCCCCTGCCATTGCAATGGGCGTGCATAAATCGGATATTGATATTCGGCTGATTTTTTCTTGCTCACTTTTACAACCGGCGTATAATATCCGGTAAATTTTACATTGCCTTTGCCGTCTTTACCGCGTATTTGATATGCATCTAAATATTGATGAAGAGAGAGCGGCTTGGTCTGTTGCCAGGCACGCAACGTACGAATGGTTTCACGCAATTGTTGAGGCGTTACCACCAGATTACCCACTTGCTGTGGGCGGCGCGGCTCCGTTAATTCCAATAATTTTAATTGATTATCAAGCGCTTCTACAATTTGGGAAGTAACAAACGGAAAATCAAAAGTATCTAAAACGCTGTGCTGATAAATACCACTGATCGGCGTAGCATTGGCAATCTTACCATTTTGCCGAAAAATCCACTCTGGGGCTACTACTTCCTCCTCTTCTTCTGTTGTTTCCGACAACGGTTCGCTCCATTCCAACGAATCAACAGGATTGAGGGTGTTGGTTGCCACTTTCGTTGGCTTATCTTCACAGGCATATAGCGTGCCTAGCAACAAGACCAACCAGGTACTTTCTATTTTCATCACAATCCGGTACATTTGGGTAGATGAAGCAACAAGTTAAGGCTTCTTCTCAAATATTGAAAATAAAATTTATTCATCCAGGATTTTGCCTAATAAAAAACTGTGCAAATCTATTATTACTCAAAAAAGTTTTACGCATTAAATAAAATATACCAGATGAAAGACATTGTTTTTCGCTTTGGGTTGCTGGCCGGTGCACTACTGCTCCTTTTTCAAATTAGTAAATATTCCCTTTTCTTTCAAGGGATAAATAATGAATGGAAAATTGTGCTTTTTGCCGCACTTTTTTTGCTCTTTGGCTATTGGAGCAATCGATTATTACAAAAATCCAAAACTCAAATAATTGAAAATCAAATAGTTAACGAAAATTATAACACGGAAGCCCTCAAAAGGTTCGGTATTAGCAAACGCGAACACGAAGTACTACAGGAAATTGCACGAGGATTGTCCAATCAAGAAATAGCAGCTAAATTATATATTTCAGAAAGCACCGTGAAGACGCATGTGTCCAATTTACTCATCAAACTCGACGCCAAACGCCGCACCCAGGCAGTAAGCAATGCCAAAAAAATAGGTATTATTTGAGAATCGAATAACCGAAAGGCGCATTTAGTTTAAATATCAACCTTATTAAATAGTCGAGCAGTTTATCACTCAATAGTAATTAATTTAATATTATTAATCAACATTTTATTAAATATAGCGCATCATTAAATATAATCGTTATTGAATTAAGAAAGCACATTTAAAAAATAATAACATTAAATAAAATGCTGATTATCAATAAGATAAAACCATCAAATAATAAACTACTCAACTTACTTATTTACTTTTGTGAATAAATCCAGTTTTTAATAAATTCCAGTTCCGTATCTTTCCCATTACGCAAATCCTCTATATTTGGCAGTACTTCCAGGTCAGGTCGGATACCGTGCGCGGGTTGCGGCGTGCGCGCAAACCCACCAAAAATGGGAATGTCAATTTCGATTTGACTATTGGGCAGCCGCAGAAAAAGGATCGTTCCGCCGTTAATGCCCTGTAAGCTACCACCCGTTTCCTGCCCGACAAGCGTAGCCAAACCGCAGGATTTTGCCAAACGGCTGAGGTAAAAAGTAGCAGAACTGTTCGCTGCATTTACCAGTAAATAAATCTTGCCTTTATAAGCATTAGACGAGGCACGAAAACGGGTCAGTGGCGGATCGTCTTTAAAGGTATAGTAGCCGGCTTCAGCAGGTATAATTTTTTTAGATAAATCGTAAACACTGGTATCCCAGGTTGTTATATGGGATTTGAGCGTAGCAGGAACCGTTTTATAACGCACTTTATCCTGGAAATTTTCGACCTGGCAATCTTGTTGCAAAACGTAATTCCCCAAGGCTTCGATCACTTCGTCCAGCCCACCTTCATTACCACGGATGTCAATCACTAAATGTGGAATCTTTTGTTTTTTTAAAGTGGTAAAGCTTTCTTTTAAAAATTTTCGCCAGTCCATTGTAAAATTCCAGGTAACAAAAGTGCCCAATTTTAAATAGCCAATATCATTATTTATTATTTCAAATTTCCATAAATCTTCTAATGATGTTGGCATATCATAACGGGCGGCTAGCCGCTCCGTGCGGGTTTTCCGGTCAATGGCATTCACATTTTTTGTAAATAATTGATTATCAGCAGTGGATACACCTTTAATTTTATATATTCCTTCTACCGGCGGAAAAAACAAGGGGAAATACACATCAAAACTTTCAAAATAATTATATCCATTTAGTTGTAAATCATCAAGTCGTTTGGCATCATTGCCACCATCCGCTTTTACAACCGTTAATAAACTATCTAAAATTTGCGCAACCGGTATATCATTAATCGCTGTTATTTCTGTTCCGGGATTTAATAATTCAATATCTGTGGCGTTTTTAGTAATAAAAACCCGCTTGTTTATAATATTAAAAGCAAAAGGTAATTTGTCTTTTTGATTTAAAATAAGATGCTGAATGAGGGTATTTTGATTAAAAAAATTAGCATACGTATGTCCGCAACGAATCGCGCCCGCCAGCTTGGAAAATGCCAGATAGGCTTCGGTATAGGTTAAATCTTCTTGTAAAGTATTACGTAATTCCGCTAAATGTTGTGCAATGCTTTCCTCGGTATTATAGCGGTACAAACCAGGATGAATGGTCAAAATCGCTTCCTGTAATATTTCAAAATCTTTTAATAAGGCGGTAGATGTAATTTTTGGTAAGTTTCTGATTTTTAAATCATTGGATACATTCCATTGGTCTTTGGCGGTCGCTTCTTCCGGTAAAATCAAACGATTCATTTGACCGTCCAATTCCCAGATTATTTTACCGCTAGCATCTTCCAGGACGTATTTATATTCAATTAATTTTTGCGCATTGGTAAATGATAAAGCAATAGAAAATAAATCATTATTACTTTGTAATATTAAACTTTTCTCCCATGACAATGGGGCGGTATTACCGCGAATGCCGACGCGCTGCCCGGCTGAAACAGGCACCTTTGCAAGGGAAAAAGTGATTTGTTTTTGCGCCATTAAAAAATAGCACAGCAGGCATAATAATAAGGTTAGGTAGTATTTCATCGTGAAAAAGATAAAAGGTGATACCATTAAAATGTCACGACAAAATTGATCCAACCTTGCAAAATATGCGCCTCAAATATTCCGCGCCCGCCTCAAAATGCTAATTTGAGACGCGTTTTATTTTTTGAGCCGCCACAAATTCGGTCGGCGACACGCCCGCGTGTTTACGAAACGCCCGATTAAACGTGGCTTTGCTGTTGAATCCGCTCTCAAAAGCGATGCCCAGAATGGACAAATGCTGCAAACGTGGATCAAACAATTTTTGCTTGACCGCTTCCACCCGATAAGCATTAATAAAATCATTAAAATTTTGATTAAAGTCAGAGTTGATTAATTTGGAAAGCGTATTAGGCGGGATTTTTAGTAGGTCAGCCAATTCTTGCAGCGTCAATTCTGCTTGTAAAAATGGCTGCTGCACTTCCATAATATGTAATAATTTTGTTTTAAATACTTCATTTACAGATACTTCTGGCTCTGGTTTTTCAACTTGCTCCGGTTCAAACTGCAATTGCAAAGAAAGCTCCGGTCGGGTGTAATAACCTGAAATACTGATGTAATATAAAATAATACCCCAGGCAAAATAAGCATACCAATTTTGAATGTAATCCAACGGATCGGTACTCAATTCATTGATAATCATAAAGATAAACCAGATAGCCGCAGCAATTATCATGGCGTATAAAAAATTACCCAGCCAGTTAAACTGCACTTTCTCCGGGTCTGAAAAATGTTGATTAATGTAATAATTTCGATACTGCCGATATGATTTGATCGTGATAAAGAAATAAAACAATAAAGAGATCACCGCCCCGATGGTTAAAATCGCGTCCACGCCAGGAATACCCTCCATCCGCCATTTTCCTTGCGTACCAAAATGATACGGAAACGGCTCCCCGCGCCACCAATAGCTGATTATTACATCGAGTATAAAAACCAGGACAATAAGCGCAAAATCTATAATAGCCGGTATAAAATGTATAAAATCTTTCTTCTGAAAATGAAAGTTATGATTCGTCAAACTGCGAAAATAAAAATAAACCAGCGGTCCAATTAAAAACCAATGCGTAAATGGAAAGTAAAACATGAAGGTGGAATGCCAGTCGTGTGCATCGTACCAGTTAGCAAAACCAAGCATCCAGTTCGCTATGCGCAGCGTAAAAATCAGGATTAACAGGGCTAAAATTTTATCCGGTAGTCGCTCTTCCCGAATACCTCGCTGCAATAACAGGATGGTAAATAGAATACCTTGTAAAAAAAAAGGTAATAATAAGGCGCTCCACTGATTAAAATAAAATAACATTGGTCTGAGCAAGATTTCTCGAAAGCTACAAAAAAAGCCTCCTACTTTCGTACCTTTTTGGACTGATTTTCGGAAATCCTACTTTTGACGGATGCGCAACAAACCCGAAAAACCTTCCTTTGTAATATTATTTCACCAAAACAAAAATTTAAGCCTATGAAAAATCCGATTCTACGCAACGGTATTTACAGCATGCTGGTTATTTTGATCGTTTTTACCTTGATTCAGGTGATTTGGGGCTTTACGCTTCCTTATCGCACGTCGGAAATGATTGGTTACCTGACCATTTTAATCTCGCTTACTTTTGTTTTTTTTGGTATCCGGGCTTACCGGGATGAGCAAAACGGCGGCGAAATTACATTTGGTAAAGCATTACAGGTCGGTTTGTTAATAACTTTATTTCCCTCCTTGGCTTTTGCATTATTTACAATTGTGCAATTTTTATTACAAGGCGATGAAATGATGGAATATTACAAGCAAAATATGCCGGCAGCCGAGCAGGAGCAGTGGGGCGAAAATCTGGAAATGCTGCAAAATCCTATCTTTCAAGGGTTTATCATGTTTTTAACGGTATTTATGATTGGGTTTATTATAACGATTATTTCAGCAATGGTGCTAAAAAGGCAACTGGCAAAGGCGTGAATGAATGTCGGAATCAGGATTTTATAATTTTTAGGATTATTACAACTTAATCCTATCCTTTAATCCCGAAAAGCCTGATTCCGACAAATAGGCTGTAATGATACTCGCCGCACGCTGCGACGCCCCGGCGTTCCCCAATTTTTGTTGTAATGCTTTATACCCGCTTTTTATTACATCCGCTTTGTCAGGATGTAATATTTCTTTTAATGCTTGCTTTAAATTATGCGTATTCAGTTCATTCTGAATGAGTTCTTTTACCAATAATCGGTCTATAATTAAATTAACGAGTGAAATAAATTTGATACGTTTGCCGACCACTCTTTTTGCAATCGCATAAGAAATGGCACTTCCTTTATAACAAACCACTTCAGGTACATTAAATAAAGCCGTTTCCAAAGTTGCCGTGCCGGATGTAACAAGCGCCGCTTTGGCATGACTCAATAAATCATACGTCTGATTTTGAACTAAATAAACCTGGTTTTTAACTTTGGAATCTTTTAAAATGGCATCATAAAACTCCTTTGGCTGTGAAGGCGCTCCGGCGATTACAAATTGATAATCAGGGAATTCCGGCACTACGCTCAACATCACATCCAGCATTCTTGTAATCTCTTGCTTGCGACTACCTGGTAATAAGGCAATGATCGGCTGATCCGATAATTTATTTTTTTGTATAAAATCAGACGTGGGCTGATAATTTTCTATTACATCTAATAATGGATGCCCCACAAATTCTACTTTATAATCATAATTTTGATAAAATTCCGGTTCAAAAGGTAAAATTACCAGCATTTTATCCACCGTTTTTTTAATATCATGCACCCGGCTGGCATGCCAAGCCCATAACTGCGGGGAAATGTAATAAATGACTTTATAACCTTGCTGCTTCGCCCATTTGGCAATGCGTAAATTAAAGCCCGGATAATCAATTAAAATCAATGCATCTGGTTGATAATCAGTAATATCTGCCTTGCAAAATTCTATATTGCGTAAAATGGTGCGCAAATTACGCACGACCTCCACGAAGCCCATGAATGCTAGCTCACGGTAATGCTTGCGCAAATCGCCACCTGCCGCCTGCATCAGATCGCCGCCCCAAACCCGAAAATCCGCTGCCGGATCCGCTGTTTTCAAGGCTTTCAACAAATTTGAACCATGCAAATCCCCTGATGCCTCGCCGGCTATGACATAATATTTCATTGTAACGATGTGTTCAGGTGTTTTTGTTATCCAGTGTAATCGTACACTGATTATAATGATGAATAAGATAGATTATGATTAAATTTAGTAAAAAACATGAGGATATTACAACAATTTCGTGCCGAAGTAAATAAACCACACGGCTGCGTAAATAAAAGTAGCAATGACTAGCCCCCGCATGGAATTACTAAACCTTCGCTTTTGAAAAAAGTTTAATGCAATCAGGTTTAAACAAATGGCTACAATGCCAAGCGTACGCTGCCGAAAATTTTCAGAAAAACCCCGCCCGCTCAGTAATCCTGCGGAATCCAGCCCGTCGTAAATCATCAACAAAATGGCGTAACCCACGAAAGGCAGGACTAATCCCACCGCTAAGCCAAACCAAAGTGCATTCCGGTTCATCTATTTTATTTTGACGTTGCAGTTTTTAAAATTTTATACACTATATAAAATAACAGAATTTTAAATTTGATTGTGTGTCTGAATGAGCCTCTTTATTTTAAAATGTGACTTTTCCTCAAAAGTAACGTCTCAATAACAGATTTTACAACAGCTTTTCTTTTTAATCATTCAATGCAAATTTATATGGTCGCCCTTTTGGATTTTCCCGGAAGGGCTTCTTTTTTCAATGTGCCGATCTGCTAATTTGCCAATTCCCTCTTTGACGTGTACGCATTGGCACATCAGCACATTGGCAGATTAACTCATTAGCAAATTGCGCAACTCATTCAACTTCATCATACACTCAATCGGCGTCATCGCATTCAAATCCAGCTTTAGCAATGCTTCTTTCAAGCGCTCGGCTGCCGGGTCGCCGGCTTCAAAAATATTGAGCTGAATCGGATCGGAAATTTGACGGGTATTAGGTTTTTTTATATGTACATTACCATTATTTTCAATCACTTTTTGTTCCAATTGCGTCAGAATTTGCGCGGCGCGTTCTACAATCGTTTTGGGCATGCCTGCCATTTTAGCCACATGAATCCCGAAACTATGCTGGCTGCCGCCGGGTATTAATTTTCTCAGAAATATTACTTTTTGCCCAACTTCTTTCGTGGCAATATTATAATTCCGGATTCTGGGAAATTTTTCCGCCAATTCATTTAGTTCATGATAATGCGTCGCAAATAATGTTTTCGGTCGCGCTACGCCATTATTATGTAAATATTCGGCAATCGACCAGGCAATGGAAATCCCATCATACGTGCTGGTGCCGCGACCAATTTCATCCAGTAATATTAAACTCCGATCCGAAATATTATTCATAATACTCGCCGTTTCATTCATTTCCACCATAAAAGTGGACTCGCCGGACGAAATATTATCAGACGCGCCCACGCGGGTAAAAACTTTATCCAATAGCCCGATTTTTGCACTCGCCGCCGGTACAAAACTACCCATCTGTGCCAGCAGACAAATCAGCGCCGTTTGCCGCAAAACCGCTGATTTTCCTGCCATATTCGGACCCGTTATCATTAAAATTTGCTGGTCTTCGCTGTCTAAATAAACATCATTCGGCACATAACTTTCGCCCAATTCCAACTGCTGCTCAATTACCGGATGCCGCCCTTCTTTGATATCAATGATTAAAGAATCATTCATTTCCGGTCGGCAATAATGATATTTTTCGGCTACTTTTGCAAAAGCAATCTGACAATCGAGTCGTGCGATTAAATTCGCATTATGTTGAATCGGCTGAATATAATCCGAAATCGTCAAAACCAATTGCTCAAACAACTCCGTTTCCAATTCTAAAATGCGTTCTTCGGCTCCTAATATCTTGGTTTCTAGCTTTTTAAGTTCATCTGTTATATAGCGTTCGCCGTTGGTCAGCGTTTGCTTGCGCGTCCATTCGGGCGGTACTTGATTTTTATATTTATTGGTAACTTCTAAATAATATCCAAATACCGTATTAAAACCAATTTTCAAACTGGAGATACCGGTACGTTCAATTTCGCTGGACTGAATATTGAGTAATAATTCTTTCGTATGATTCACAACATTGCGCAGATCATCGAGTTCTGCATTAAAATTATCCGCAATAACACCGCCTTTATGCAAATTCACTGGCGCGTCCTCGATAATTTGATGTGCAATTTGCTCGCGTAAAATTTTACATGGATTGAGTCCTTCGGCAATTTTTATTAAAAACGGATTATTACTTTCATGTAATAATTGCTTCACCGGATCGAGTGCAAATAATGCTTTTTTCAACTGACAAACCTCCCGCGGATTCAATTTGCCCAGCGGCGCCTTGGAAATCAAGCGTTCCAGGTCGCCCATCTGCCGAATGTACGGCTCCAATTCTGCTCTTATTTCGGCATTTTGTAATAACCAATCGGTAATATCTAATCTTTCTTCAATCGCTTTTTGCGATTTCAAAGGCAGCACCACCCATTTTTTCAGCAGGCGCGCACCCATCGGCGAGATGGTCTTGTCAAGAATACGGATGAGCGGAACGCCCGTTTCATGCGGGCTGTGGATCAATTCGAGGTTGCGAATCGTGAAGCGATCCAGCCACACATAACGATCTGGTTGAATACGACTGATCGACGCAACGTGTTTTAAATTTTTATTTTCAGTGGTCGCTAAATAATGTAAAGTTGCCCCGGCTGCTATTTGCGCCAGCGTCAATTCTTCAATCCCGAAGCCTTTCAGGTTTTGTACTTCAAATTGCCCCAGTAATTTTTCCCGCGTAAAATCTTCCGTAAACACCCATTCTTCAAGTGGATACGTATAAAATTTTTCGCCAAACCATTGTTCCAGCACTTTCTTTTTATCCTTGGGGTAAATCACTTCCGCCGGATTAAAACTTTGTAATAATTTATCAATATAACTTTGCTCGCCCTCGCTTACTAAAAATTCGCCGGTGGAAATATCCAGGAAAGCCACGCCCACCGCATCTTTATCAAAATATAATGTTGCTAAATAATTATTCGTTTTATGATCCAATAATTTATCATCCACCGCCACGCCGGGCGTCACCACCTCCGTCACCTCGCGCTTCACAATTTTCTTTTGCGGACTCGGCTTTTCCATCTGCTCACAAATCGCCACGCGGTAGCCCGCGCGCACGAGGCGCGGCAGGTACAAATCCATCGAATGGTGCGGAAAGCCCGCCAATTCTACATCGTTGCCGCCGTTATTGCGACTCGTCAGCACAATACCCAGCACCCGCGACGCCGTCACCGCATCCTCGCCAAAGGTCTCATAAAAATCGCCCACCCGAAACAACAGAATCGCGTCGGGGTACTTCGCCTTCACCTGATAGTATTGCGCCATCAGAGGCGTCACATTTGTAATATCGGGAGCGATGGTAGTGCTTGCTTTTCTAGCCATGATAATCAATTAGAAGTCAGACGATTACAAATCAAAAACATCTCACTTCTTTTCGCTGCGGATTTTCTCAAAGGAGTACAAAGGTAGGGAATTTTGCGGGGAAATTGGAATGGGAACAGAAATTAATCCATTTACAATAGGAAAATCGGATATGTTTTTAAAGAAGTTTTGCCGAGCGAATCAAGCCTCAATAGACAAACTCGGCAAAACATAGGCTTTATGCAGCAAGAATTGCTAAAATTACCAATAAAGTCCAAAGCCCACCAATGGCAATTCCTGCCCAGGCTAACCCCTTTCCTTTATATTTTGTTGGGTTTCTGCTAATTTTACCTAAACTAATAATGCCAAGAATTAGCCCTACGGGTGCAATCAGTAAAGAACTTACCAGCGCCCAAATTGCGAGAGGCTCGGTTTCTCTAAAATTTGTCGTTGGAGCAGCCGCTGAATAAATCGTCGCATTGCCAGAGTTTCTAAAAATAATCTCTCCATCCGCAGACTGAACGCTTAATACATCACTTTTATTTATAATAAACTCCGGATCATTTGATTTGCCGCATCTTTTATACTTTACTTCCGTAGGCGTTATTGAAATAATATCAGCTTCAATAATATCTCCGTTTTTTAAAGCTATTTTTGCACAGCCTTGAAAAAAAGTATTTATAGATATGGTTCCAAATGCAGGGTCTTTTTTAATAAATTTTTTTAAAAAATTCTTTAAAACCAGGTGCGATAATCTTTCTCTAAAAGTTAGGTTCCTTCCTAACCTTTGCTTAAGTTCTTTTTTAGAAAGGTGAACAAAGTCATTTAAAGTAGTCATTTCCGTCTTTGGGTCATGTATGGTAGCAACATCTGCTACAACATAAGCCTTCGCCTGGAAAGGTAGGATTAGTAATATAAAAGAACAGATAATTAGCAGTGCATAAAGGTTTTTCATAAAATAGGGTTTTTTAATTAAAAAAATTTTTGTTCCAAATGTATTCCATTCTAATAAGAAAATAAATTTAATCTCATCCGTAAATTTTGGTATAGCCCAGCATTTCTCCGTTAGCACTGAATGAATGGATACTTGGCTTAAGTAGTGTGCGCAGTTCTAGCATAAAATATGCAACAATTACTACTCAAATGCCATTTAAAATAGTTAAATTCTATGCTTTATTGAAGGCTAATTTCTAAATAAAAATGCTGCAATTCAAATCGCTTTATTTCATTACATTTATTATCCTATTACTAAGCGAAATCCTTATCGCCCTCTACCTCCACGACGGCATCATCCGTCCTTACATCGGCGATTTTTTAGTGGTGATATTAATTTACTGTTTTGTGCGGGCTTTTTTTAAGGTGTCGGTCGTAGCGGCAGCGATTGGCGTGTTACTTTTTTTGTATATGATAGAAATTTTACAATATTTTAAAATGGTAAAAGTGCTTGGTTTACAGGATATTAAACTGGCTAGAATTATTATCGGCACCGATTTTTCCTGGCTGGATATTATGGCATATACCTTGGGCATTGCATTTGTACTGGTGATCGAAAAATATAATTTGGGTAAGCGTTCTTTTCTTTAAGCGTAAAAATAATAAAATCAGTTTCTTGATGTAAAAGCAAGCGTTAATAATTTTTACATCAAGAAACCGACTGTTTATAATCAAATGGCTCTTTTTTGATAAATTCGACTAAATAACAGGAATAAAATACCGCAGGTAATCCAGGCGGGCAGCGTTAAAAAGGATAAAAAAATGCCCCCGAAATAAGATAAGGAGTAAAAAATGCCCAGACTGATGCCCCAGGCGAGTAAGACGGCTATGTTGAATGATAATTGTTGCTTTTCCGCATAATTTCGGGCAATGCCCCACTGATCGGCAAAAAAGTGCTCGAATACGATGATCGCGCCAATGGGGGCGAGAATAAAGCCGTATAAGGCTACAAAACCTAGTAATTTCATGGCAAAAGCCGGAAAAATACCGGCAATCGTCGCAATAGAACCCGCCAGAATGGTCATCCAAAACGTAGAAGCTTTCGGTAGAATGGCTTGAAATGCCAGTCCTGCGCGGTAAATCGTGGGGTTCGCCGTAGTCCAGCCGGCAAAAATCACGGTTAATATGCCAAAAATACCTAAAGCGTTGTAGGCTAACGGACCGGGCGCCACGGGCGGCGCTTCATTATTTGCTAAATAACTTTGTGCTTCCGGTGATTTTAAATAAACTGCATATAATAAGGCGGCGGCGATCCACGCCATGTAATGCCCCACATACATGCCTGCTGCTGTTGTCCAGCCTGCGCGTGCATTACGGGCATAGCGGAATACCGATAAATCGGACATGCCAATGTGCATGGCGGCATTGCAAAACCATGACCACAGCACCACATGCCAGAAAGTGTATTTGATTTGTCCGGGGAAGGGCTCGCTGCCTTCGCCCCAAATATTCCAGAAATCTTTTATATTATATACCCCCAATTGGCTCAATGCTACCAGACCACAAGCCAGAAAACCCAGTACAATGACGGGCGACATCCAGTTGGCGGCTCGTGCGACCATATTATATCCACGCGCGGCGATGATGGTCGTCGCCATCCCAATGATTAAAACAATGATCACCCATGTCATACCATTGGGTATCGTATCAGTCAGCTTGGGCATTTCGATGTTTAATGGAACACCAACCGCAGTTGCAGAGACGGTAGCCATCGAACCCGCCAGAAAACAAAATAGTACACCATTGGCAACATTATAAAATTTTACTAAATCTTTACCGCAAATTTTTTCCAGTTGATAATATAAAGTTAAGCGTTTCTTAACTGCAATTTCGGCGGTTAAAAAGCGCCAGCTCAACACTGCCAGCAAATTACCAATAAATAATCCGATTAATAAGTCAAAAGCGCTTACACCGGCGGTTAAAAACAGCGGACCAATCATAAATTCTGTGCCGGCTGCGTGCTCGCCCGCGTACATGCCCAGGAAGCTTTTCCAGTCTTTCCAGGCTGCGGCAGGCACGGGCGTGCGCTCGTATTCTTCGGTACGGGTTTCTACAGATTGGTGTTTTTCTGTTTGCATAAAACGTGTTTTAAAGCATTGGGAATGTGCGAATTAAATATTTACGATTTACGATTTACGATTTACGATTTACGATTTACGATTTACGATTTACGATTTACGATTTACGATTTACGATTTACGATTTACGATTTACGATTTACGATTTACTATTTACTATTTACTATTTACTATTTACTATTTACTATTTACTATTTACTTTAATGTTATATCAATATAATAACACGGTAAAACTTCGTGCGCCTTGGGCACCAATGACCAGGGATTGCTCGATGTCTGCGGTTTTTGAGGGTCCCGCAATGAACACGCCAAAGCCGGTATCATTCACTTTGATATGATTATACGCTTCGTGCATATTTTGCACAATTTGATCTTTTTTTAATAAAACGACTAAATGTTGAGTGATAAAAGGTAATACCCGGTGTACGATTTCCTGCTCCGTGACCCACACTGCACCATTTTCGGCTACACCCATTTGTGCCGGAATGATTGCCACATCCACTTTTTCGAGTTCCTGCGGATTTTCAATGGTAAATAAATCCACATTTCCATTTACTTCCGCTACAGTAGAAGCAATGTAAACGGCTTCCGGGAACTGATTTTTTATAAAATCGGATATTTCATTTACTTCTAATTCAATTGCTTGTCCGCCACCACTTTGCACCATATTTTGAAACGAGCTTATTACGTCCACCTTACTTTCGTTAAATAAAGGAATCTCCGGTAAGGCGCTCGCATTTGGCTTGTTATTGCGAATAGCTTGTAATATTTTAGCTCTGCTATCGGTCATAATTTTATTCTAACTTTTTTACATATTATATTTCACATTTCAAATCTCACATTTCACATTTCATATTTCACATTTCACATTTCTTTCATGCCATTCTTTAAAACTCTCTTTTGGCGTATTCGGTAATTCTCGTCCTTTTCCCCATTCATTTAGTCGGTTATAAATAGCAAATCTAGGTAATGTTTTCAAAGCATGCCGCATCATTTTACCTGCTATTTTATATCGTTTATAATTAGCCAGCACTTTTCCGGCAAATTTCATGCCCTGGCGTTTAGCACTTGGTAAATAACCGGATTGTGTAATAATTTGTCGCCATTTATATAATTGCTCGTGAATATTAATCTTAACCGGACATACATCGGAGCAGGAGCCGCATAAAGTCGAGGCAAACGGCAAATCACTGTATTTTTTCAGATCAATACCGGGCGTTAAAATCGAACCAATCGGACCGGGAATCGTGGCATCATAACTGTGTCCGCCGCTACGCCGGTAAATCGGACAGGTATTCATACAAGCCCCGCAGCGGATGCATTTCAGTGAATTGCGAAAATCGGCGCGTCCGAGCTGGTCGCTGCGTCCATTATCCACTATTATAATATGCATTTCACCGTTTGGCTTGGCTTTATGATGATGCGATGTAAAGATTGTGCTGGGTTGCCCCGTCGCACTGCGCGCCAGCAGGCGTATAAAAACGCTCAAATCATTTACTCGTGGTATAATTTTTTCGATGCCCATACAATGAATTTGCACTGGTGCCAGGTGTACGCCCATATCGGCATTGCCTTCGTTGGTGCAGACCACCACGCCACCGGTCTCGGCAATGGCAAAATTAACCCCAGTAATTGCAGCGCTGGCATGTAAAAATTTTTCCCGCAAATGCTGCCGGGCGGCTTCCGTTAAATATTTCGGATCGGTTGCGCCTTTTTCGGTATGTAATGTTTCATGAAATAATTCACCGATTTCTTCTTTTTTCAAATGAATGGCGGGCAATACGATATGACTGGGCGGCTCATTACGTATTTGTATAATCCGCTCGCCCAAATCGGTGTCTATTACTTCAATATTATATTTTGCTAAATATTCATTTAAATGGCATTCTTCGGTGAGCATGGATTTGCTCTTGACAACATGATGAATATTATGTTTTTGTAAAATGCTGTGAACGATTTGGTTATGCTCATCTGCATCAACTGCCCAATGCACATGTACACCATTCGCCCGGGCATTTTCTTCAAACTCTCCTAAGTAAATATCCAGATTCGATAGGACATTATTTTTAATTTGCGAAGCCAATTCACGTAATGTTTCCCATTCCATGATAGCATGTGCCGCCCGGTCGCGCTTCAACCGTACAAACCACAAAGCTGCATCATGCCAGTCGGTACGGGCTTCATTTTGTATAAATTTCTCTGCTTTAATGGCATGATTCATAGCTTCGTATAATTTAATATTTCTGCTAAATGCATTATTTTAATATTATATTTTTGTCTTTTTATGATGCCTTCCAAATGCATCAGACAACTCATATCGCCCGCTGTTATTACTTCTGCGCCGTTTTTATAATGATCGGTAATGCGATCTTTCCCCATTTTTACCGAAATCGCTGACTCATTAATCGCGAAAGTACCGCCAAAACCGCAGCATTCATCTACTCTTTCCAGGGGTATTAATTCCAAATCTTTTACCATTTTTAATAAAGTATGTAATTTTGATTCACCGCCGATTACCCGCTCCGAATCGGGTCCTAAACGCAAGCCACGCAAGCCGTGACAACTTTGGTGTAAACCCACTTTAAACGGAAAACTTACATTTAATTGATTGATCTTCAATACCCCTAATAAAAATTCTGCCAGATCAAGGGTGTGTTGGCGCACATGCTGTACGGCTTCCGTTTGGGATATAATATCGTAATGTTTACGAATATGATACGTACAGCTACCCGACGGACAAACAATATAATTATAATTTTGAAAGGTTTGAATATAATGTTGGTAAATGGGAATGGCGTCGGTCTCACAACCGGAGTTTGCCAGCGGCTGCCCGCAGCAGGTCTGCTCCAGCGGATAATGCACTTCACAACCCAACTTTTGTAATAATTGTAAAGTTGCAATCCCTACCTGCGGGTAAAATTGGTCAATATAACATGGTATGAAAAGTGCTACTTTCATTTACTTACAATTAAAGGTGCGTGCTTTTTCATGGCATAATGTTTTTTCAAAAAATCGCGATTGACGGCTTTATCGGAAATGACCATCGCAGCGCCAAGCGAGGAGCCGAGCGGCGATTGAGTAGTCCGCAATTTATAATTTTTAAAATGATTGCATAATAATTTGATGTAAATATCATTATCGGCGAAGCCGCCATCGATATAAATTTTATGAATTTCGGTGGAGCCGATGGCACGTTCCGCCGCTTGAATTTGTAATGCTACCAGTTCGAGCATTAGCTGATGAAAAGCGGTTTCAAAATTGTCAAATGCCTGTAAATCAGTTTTTTCTGGCTGTTTGCGCGGCAGATGAATGCTGGTAAAATGAAAATAAGGTTGATAATTTGTTTTTAAAATATGATATAAATGTTCGTCAAATTTTATATTTCGATGATAGCCGTACGCTTTTCCATAATGAGCGCATAATTGCTCCACCTGGAGGCGATATTCATTGCCTAAAAATAAACGTGCCGCATTGACCGATTTGCCATCTACGCGCATAAATTGTAAACAATCCAGTAACAAATTTTCCTCCGTTAATGTTTCCTGACTAAAGGGATTTAAAGCAATGCTCCAGGTACCGGTTGAAATTAATAAAAATGGCTTGGGATCAGCCAGTAAATAGGGGAGGAGCGCCGCCGAACTATCATGAATGCCTGTGCCGATTTTTATTATTTTATTATTATAATGCATATTAATACTGGTGCCGGTGGATGTAATAGGCGGCAATATTTTATCAATTTCTTCGGCATACACCCAATCATGATAATCTTGTTTACTAAAATCCCAAAGCATGGTGTGACAGCCCAGGTTGGTATAATCACTCAGGGGAATACCGGTAAATAAAAAACTTAAATATTGCGGAAAATGTAATGACCAGCGTATTTGCTTGAAAATCTTGGGTTTAGCATATTTTAGCCAATATAATTGCAAGCCGGAGTTTAACATTTTTAAAGGTGGAGAAGCGGTTTCTTTCGCAATTTTTAAAGGATCACCGTACTTGGCATAAAAAGATTGTAAAATATCATCCGGGTAAGGTTTGGTATAATTATATAATGGGGTAAGCGGCTGCCCATGTTTATCAAGGTGTACAAAACTTGCGCCGTAGGTAGAAAAATTAATCGCTTCGACCTGATATTTTTTACTTTTTAATATTTTACTAAATAAATCTTTTATCCAGCGCTGAATAGCCGCTAAATCATCCGCCGGAAAGCCATC
>JBKBWT010000012.1:31350-33229 GCA_046314415.1 Saprospiraceae bacterium | reverse complement strand
CCCCGCTGTAGCCTTTTTTTTCTGCCGAATGCCAGCAGGTTTGGTAGCCGAGCGCTTCAATCGCCGCCACATCCACCTGATCCATTTGTGCTTTGGTTTCCTGTAAGCAAATGATGTCAAATTGTTCCGTTGCCAGCCAGTCTAGCAATCCTTTGCTCATTGCCGAGCGAATACCATTGACGTTGTAAGAAATAATGCGTTTTCCCATTTTAAAGATGCTGATCCCTCTAATTTTTTGGTAAAGTTAGGGGATTTGTTGTACATTCTACCATGCGGAGCTACAGGTGCCGGGTGATTTTACAACAATGTCAGATGATCTGACGGCGTCGTCAGTCATCAGATTACCCTGGTTTACTTACGAATGAGGTAGTAACAATTCTGAACGTCGTGTGCCAGGTTTTGAATCTCTATTTTTTGGAAACCGGCTTCACGAAGCATCTCCTGCGCTTGCTGGCGTCCCCACATGGCACCCACACCCAGACCGCCTTGTGCCAGCGACACGGTCATGCAGTGCATACACGATACGGTGTAGAGCAGCGTACCCAGCGGATGCGTGAGGTTTTCCGCTACATTGCTCGAAGCGTCAATATCCTGCATCAGGAATAAGCCATTGGTTTTTAGAGCCTGATAAATATGTTTTAATACTAAATCGGGTCTGCCCTGATCGTGAATGGCGTCGAACGCGGTAATCCAATCGTACTGGCGCTCGTGGGAGTAGTGCGTCAGGTCTTTTTGTTCAAAAACGATATTGGCTAAGCCCGCCTCGGCCGCCAAGGCAGTGGCTTTTTGAATGGGTGCCTCACAGAGGTCGTAGCCATAAAAACGGCTATTGGGGAAGGTTTGCGCCAGCAAAATCAAGGCTTTGCCACTCCCACAGCCAATGTCCATTACGTCGATGCCCTGGCGCAGCTTTTCCTCCATGCCCGTCATCGGCACAATATATTCCAGCAGGGCAGCCAGCACCGACTGTCCACTGTCTTCCGCCATTACTTCGTGAAAACGATCGTATTCCTCATAAGGAACGCCACCTCCATTGTAAAAACAAGCGAGGATGTGCGCTTCTACTTTTGCCAGCGTAGGAATGTATTGCGCAAAAACAGCCATATTGTCGCTTGCATTGGCGCGGGTCAGAAAAGCGGCATGTTCCTGCGGCAGGTGGAAATACTGTCCATCGGGTGATACTTCGACGACGCCTCCCGTTGCCATTGCGCCCAGCCATTCGCGCACGTAGCGTTCGTGCAAGCCGGCGGCACCGGCAATGGTATCACTAGTGGCAAATTCCAATTCGCGCATGGTGTCAAACAAGCCGCTGCGGTGTCCGAGGGAAATCATCAGGCTTAAAGCGCCGTGGTTGAGGGTTTGCAATAAGTTGCTGGCAAAAGCGTCGGCTTTTGCGGGGTTGAATGCACATACTTTACACATAATGCTTACATTTTTAATAGCGAGTTGCCAAAGGAACATCATTCTGAATCAGTTACTGCCCACTCTGCGGCAGCCAGCGTACCTTTTAAGTTGGAAAGCCAGGTATAAACGGCTCGGATAATCAGCGCCAGACCAATGATCATGGTAGCTGCCAGGTAAAGTTTAAATTCGCTCACAAAAAGGCGAGCGCCGCTCAGCAGGGCAAAGCCCAGCGCCACGAGGCGCCAGGTGCCCGGTAGTTTTGAATGTCGGGTGATGTGTGTCATGGTGATTCTTTTTAATTTTAAAAAGTTGGAAATCAGAAGTCATACCAAAAGCCTATTCACTCCTTGCTGTCTTTGATCTTCTCGGCTCCGTTTTATTTTTTAATACAATACAAAGTTACAGGATGTAGGCAGGGCAGGCTACGTAGGAATTACCGTATCGTAGGGGTAGGACTACGGTAGTTGAAAGGAGA
>JBKBWT010000012.1:0-31340 GCA_046314415.1 Saprospiraceae bacterium | reverse complement strand
CGTAC
This sequence comes from Saprospiraceae bacterium, assembly GCA_046314415.1. Lineage (GTDB taxonomy): Bacteria > Bacteroidota > Bacteroidia > Chitinophagales > Saprospiraceae > JADJNW01. The sequence goes on along the minus strand of JBKBWT010000012.1, from coordinate 31,335 downwards.
GATTGATTGCACATCGTGCCGGATTTATAACATGCCTTTTTCCGCAGCGACTTTTACCGCTTCGGCGCGACTGCGGCAATTGAGGCGGTCGAGTATGTTGCCTACGTGCATATCCACCGTACGGGTGCTGAGGTAGAGTTTGGAGGCAATTTCTTTGTTGGACAAGCCTTCAGAGATTCCTTTTAGAATATCCAACTGGCGCCCGGTGAGTGGAATGCCCAGCGGCAACGCCTTTTCAAAGATGGTTCGTTTTGTTGGGGCGCATTTTTCCAGCATTGTTTCAATCTTGGAGACCAGCGGACGCATGCCCAGATTTTTGGCTTCCTGCAGTGTTTTTTGCAATAATTCCTGTGCCTTTTCCGGTTCATTGGCTTGCCGGAGGGCAACGCCCAAGCGATATTCGGCTAGCAGCCGTTGCACCGGGGTATATAATTCGCCTAAATATTGCACAGTATTGGTAAAATGACTGACCGCTTCCGAATAATTTTTACTGAGCATTGCCAGTTCACCCAGGGCGAAAGCCAATCCAGCTACGGCTTCCGGATTGCCGGTATTTTGTGAGATGTTGGAAAAAATTTGCACGCTGCGAATGACCAGTTGCTCTTGTTCTTGTTCAGAAAAAAAGGTGGCGGCTCCAAATAAGCCCACCATGATATCGTGCTGATCGTGCGACTGTTCCCAATTTTGCAACATTTGAATGTACAATTGATGCGCCATTGCTACATCGCCGTTGCCTTCGTACACCAGTGCTCTGCCCCAGGGCAGCATGAATTTTAAAAATCCCTGATTTTCGCGCTCACTCAGTATTTGGCTTTGCTGTAGATATGCCAGTGCCGATTTGTGCTCGCCCCGATAGGCTTTGATGAGTCCCATCACGCCATAGGCAGTACTTTTAGCCCCGTCAAACGATTTTTCATCCGTGAGAATATCTTTGCCAACGGTCAAGCCTTTTTTCCAGTCTCCTAATCGAAACAGTACCCAAGCCATGCAGGGCAGACAATGCTGCGCCTGAATGCTAATGCCATTGGTTTGGCAAAAATTCAGCGCCGTTTCGTACGCTCTGATGGAGGCATCAAATTGTGAGGCGTATTCATATACTCCTGCCAAACGGCGATAGACATCTGCGGCAGCTTCTTTATGATTACCGGCAAGTGCCAGATTAATGCCTGCATTTACAGCTTGTTGTGCCTCCTCTATTTTGCCTTGCATGGAGAGAATGTAGCCTTTTACGCCCAATGCCCGTGCCTGAATATCTTCGCATCCGGCGTGTCGGGTTAATGCAATGGCGGTTTCAATGGCTTCCAGAGCGTGTTGGGGTTCCAGGTCATTCACATACCGATTGGCTAATGCCAGCCATTCTTTGGCAGCCTCTCCCGGCATACCGGCAGCGATAAATGCTTCGGCAGCCAGGCGGCGGCTCGTTTTGTATTGCAACCAGGTACTTTGTAAACCATAAGCTACTGCCAATGAGCGTTGTACCTCCGCTAAACGTTGCGTATCTTGCTGTATAACTGCACTTTCTGCCAATTCCCGCAATGCCATGATTGAATCATGCACCTGACCACTTACCTGCGTGCAGTACGCTAATTGTTCGAGTACACTTAATCTTTCAATTTCCTGCTCACCCTTTTTCCAGATTTCCAGCGCCTGCTGCGCAGCTTGCGCCGCTTCCCGATAGGCGTGCATGTGGCAATATTGGCGGGCAGAAGCGACAAAAGCCTCGCGGGCGCGAATGGGTTCACCGGCTTGCAACCAAAATTTTGCGCGGCGTCCTAATTCGATTTGTTTTTGCTCTAACAATTCCGCGATTTGCCGATAGATCAGGCGGCGTTTGGACCAAAGGGTTTCACTTTTCACGGCTTCTTTGGTGAGCACATGTTGAAAAGCCGCTACACCTGGTCTGGTTTCCAGAATCAACTGCTGTTGCAATAATTCATCAATGCCGGCATCGTCACCGGCAATTTCGACCAATAGATTTAAGTCAAATTCCAAACCATAGGCAGCGGCAATTTCCAGTTTGCTGCGGGCTGCCGTTGACAATCCATCCAATTGTAAAGCCACCGCATCCCGGATGGTATCGGGCATGGGTAATTGTTGCTCACTGGCTAGCGTCCATTGCTGATTGATATACGCTAATAAAGATTTGGAAACCAGTACTTTGGAGATTTCTTCAATAAAATAAGGCAAGCCTTGTGTTTGATCAAAAATGCGCTGGCTGAGGTCATTGCTGATTCTGCCTCCAATAAAATATTCGGCTAAAGCTTGACTATCCTCATTGTTTAAGCGCGTGAGCTCAATTTCCTGTAGGGTTTTGCTACGCCGCAATTCATTGCGCAACCAGCGCAGGCGGGCATTTCTGGTCATCCCCTCATTGCGAAAAGTGGCAATAACTAGCAGCGACCGTTGCGCTGCGCCGGTAATAAGCGGCAATAAACATTCTATAGTAGAATCATCCGCCCAGTGCAGATCCTCTATAATAATAACCAAAGGTCGTTTTTGTGCAGCTTTATAAATCACTTCGTGAATAGCAGCAAAGAGCGTAGCGCGATCGGCTTTTTCGGAGGGTTGTTCTATTTCCGGCAGCAAGAGCCCTAAAAAAGACACCAAAGAAAGTTCCTCGGCGGGAATGTTTGGCAACAAAGTGCGCAAAAGCTGAATGAGTGGAGCAAACGGCGAAGTGGATTCTTCATACAAACGGGTACGAATAATTGAAACGGAACTGCCTTCCAAGGCATGGCTTACCAATGCTGATTTTCCAATACCCGCAGCACCCGCAATAAAGAGCGCGCCGCCTTGTTGCGCTTTACATTTTTGTAACGCTTCCTGGATATTCTGTATTTCTGGTACTCTGCCTACCGGGAGTGGGGTGAATGTGGTCATGTTCAGGTGATTTTGGCTTTCAGCTTGCAAGTTCGCGCATTTTTTGAATGCTGTCAACCCCACTGACCTCACTATTTCCACTCAAAAAATATTTAAGTGCTTGAAAATCAATTCTTATTCAGGAATCAATTCAATAAAACTTTGTCGGTAGAAAGGCGTCGCAATTGTTTTAATGCTCAAAATAGTTTGGTGGATGTCATGGAAACCCTTGAGTCACTAGGTTACCCAGCCCAGCTTTCGCGATCCAAACTTCGGAAATGAATGGCTTCCGCCAAATGCTCCGTCTTAATATCAACACTTCCGTCCAAATCAGCAGCTGTACGGGCTACTTTCAGAATGCGATCATAGGCACGCGCAGAGAGTTGGAGTCGTTCCATTGCCTTTTTAATTAAATTAATGCCCGCTTGATTTACCTGGCATACTTCATGCACCATCCGACTTGACATTTGGGCATTGTTGTAAATATTTTTACAATCCTTAAATCGTTCTGCCTGAATCTGACGCGCTTTAATAACGCGCGCGGCAATGTCTTTGCTGGTTTCTGTACTTTTTTGCTGGCTTGCCAGTTCGTCATAACTCACCGGTGTCACTTCCACGTGCAGGTCAATGCGGTCGAGCAGCGGACCCGAAATTTTACTTAAATATTTTTTTACCACACCAGGACCACAAACGCATTCTTTTTCCGGGTGATTGTAATAGCCACAAGGGCAAGGATTCATGGACGCTACCAGCATAAAACTCGCCGGAAAATCTACCGAGCTTTTTGCGCGCGAAATTGAGACCCGCCGCTCCTCCATGGGCTGGCGTAACACCTCTAGCACGGTTCTTTTAAATTCGGGCAATTCATCCAAAAACAAAACGCCATTGTGTGCCAGTGAAATCTCACCAGGATGCGGATGCGTACCACCTCCTACCAGTGCTACATCACTGATGGTATGGTGCGGCGAGCGAAAAGGGCGAGCAGTGACTAAACCAGCATCAGGTGGGAGTGCCCCGGCTACAGAGTGAATCTTGGTAGTCTCTAATGCTTCATGTAAAGTGAGTGGCGGCAAAATGGTCGGTAATCGCCGAGCCAACATGGTTTTTCCAGCGCCGGGCGGACCTATTAAAATGACGTTATGCCCACCGGCAGCTGCCAATTCCAGTGAACGTTTGATATTTTCCTGTCCTTTTACATCGGAGAAATCAACGTCGTAGAAATTATGCTGATCGAAAAACGCCTCCCGTGTATTGATCACCAGCGGCTCTAAGGTACTTTCTCCATTTAGAAATTCAGTCGCTTCGCGCAGGCTTTCAATGCCATACACTTCCAGATTATCTACAATAGCGGCTTCCCGAGCATTCTGCTTTGGTAACAGAATGCCTTTAAATTTTTCCTTGCGCGCCTGAATAGCAATCGGCAATGCACCGCGAATTGGGCGCAGCCCGCCGTCGAGCGAGAGCTCGCCCATCAAAATATATTGTTCCAAACGCTCCTTGGCAATCTGTTTAGTAGCTGCCAGACACCCTACTGCAATTGGCAAATCATACGCTGAACCCTCCTTACGAATATCGGCAGGTGCCAGATTGACGACCGTTTTCACCCGTTCCATTTTATAACCTACATTCTTCATGGCAGCCTCAATGCGCTCAAAGCCTTCTTTTACGGCATTATCCGGTAAGCCCACCAGATGATAAAAATTTTTACCCTGCATTACTGCGCCGCCCGCATTTACTTCTACTATAATGGTTTGTGCATCAACGCCTTGTACTGCACTAGCAAAAGTTTTAACCAACATGACTTTAAACTTTATTCTGTTAATAAGCCTAACATTAGTTATGACGCAGCAATCAGGAAAATGTAACGCTGCATAACAAAAAAGGCATCAGTGTTTTATGCTGATGCCTTTTTTCGGGTTATTAATATCATTAATTTATTGCAAACGATTATCTACGATTTGTTTTGGAGGCTGGTAGCGGTAATACCGGTCACAAAAATTATCCAATTGTTTCATCTGTTTATCCGAAAGATGCGGTTGAATTTGCAATTGCAAAGAATCTACCAAAGCATGGCGTTTGGCGCGGGATTCCTGATAAACAGTGGCAATACGAGCCGCGTAGGTTTCTACTGCCGGGGCAATCAATTGGCGCTGTTCGGGTGTTGCATTGATTTTTTCATAAACGCTTTCCTGCAAGCCTCGTGCATTGCGCATATTCGCAACCCGATTTATATTTTGTTGTACTAACAAACGATTCGTATAAAAACCAGCCACAAAGCCGACTGCCACCAAACTTAGTATGGCTAATGTTATTTTGAATGTTTTCATGGGTAAAGACTACCTGGTTTACAAATTGTAAATTTCGATAAAGTATTATTTTTCTTTCGGTTTTTCTTGCTGTGGTCCTTCCAAAGCCTTATCACTACTGGATCTGAATAATTTTTCATTTTCAATACCGAAGGCATCTTCCGGCGTCAATTCTTCAACACCAATGATTACATCGGAAGACAAACTGCCTTCACGAAGGTAAATACCGATGGTCATTGCTAGCACAAACAAAATAGAAGCTGCCGCTACTCGGGGTGATAATGCCACCAGATCAGAGAAAAAGCCGCGCTTTTCCTTTTTGTGTAAACGATCCATGACTCGTTCGGGAAACGAAAGATCACGGCGTACCCGTAGCCCCGCTACTAAAGTGCGTACCTGTAGCAATTGTTCTTTTTCCTGCCGGAGTGCTTCCGACTCGGCAAGGGCTTTTTCGAGGTCAGCCTGTTGCGCCGGTGTCAATTCGTTGTCCAGCGAATAAATCAACAGGTCTTTCATGGTTTTATTCATAATTCAGACATTTGAATCAGGGGAATTTTTAATCAAACTATTTTCCATTTGGTCAAAATATCTTTCAGTTTTTCTTGTCCGCGTGCTAATCTTGATGCCACCGTGCCCTGGGGCAACTGTAAGATTTCTGCCGTTTCCTTCACCGAATAGCCATCTACCAACCGAAGCACCACAACCGCCCGAAAATCCGGCTCCAGTATTTGAAGTGCTTTTTGCACCGCTTCTTTTATCTCTTGTCGTTCGGGGTCCATGCCATTGTCTATTTTATCCGCTTTTAATTCATTACCATGAAAAAACGCAATTCGCATATGCCGGGTTTCACGACGTTTAATTTCATTCAAGGATAAATTGATGGCAATTCTGCTCAGGTAGGTAGATAGGGCAGCCTCTCCGCGAAAATCCTGAATAGAACGATAAAACCGAATGAACACTTCTTGTGCTACATCGTCAGATTCGGCTGTATCGCCCAGCATACCAATGACAATAGATCGCACCTGCTGCTCGTGCCGATGCACCAACAACCTAAACGCCGAATCGTCGCCTTGCTTCGAACGTTCCACTAGCTCCGCGTCAGAAGGCATTCGGTAACTCTTCAATTAGGGTTTTTGAAATTAGACAGCCCAAAGCACAAATTTTTCCCGCAATCTGCTATTTTTTTACAAAAAATGCTTACTTTTATTGCTTGGCAATTGTATAAGATACATCGAAGTCGTCCAACACCATGTCCAAAATGGCATCTTCACCTTCTTCGTAGCCTCTTTTCAACTTATAACCGTAAAAACCGCCCATAGTACTCCAGTAACGTGCCGTTAAGCCACCGCGCAATTCTTTAATCAACTCATAAGTCGAGGTATTCAGTTCTTTTTCAATCATTTTAGTAAGTACCAGCCCCTGCGTGCGCGTTAGTTTTTTCAGCGGGTCTTCAAATTTTTCCTTCATGTCTTTCTGTAAATTTTTCGCATATTTCTTGCGCTTGCCCTTGCGCATATCCGAGGTTTCCTGTTCCAACTGACGAAACACCTTGATTGCCTCTACCGCATAAGGATAGACAATCACCGCCGCCCGTCGGTAGCGTTGGTATTTTTTATAATCTTCGCTATTGTCAAAGGTGCGCGGTGAGGAAATGGACACGTCTTGCAATTCTGCCACAATTACTGTATCCCCACAATCGTCAATAATCGCCGGGTAAACCTTGCCGTTTAGCGTAGTATAAACTTGCTGCTGCGCCTGTAGATTAAAAATTGTTGCTATAAATGCTAGAAAAAGCAGGAAATATCTCATCGAATCTGGTTTTAAATCTTGAATGTAACGCAAATTTCTAACAAAAAACATGATCCGATTGTTAAAATCTACTTAATTACTGATACGAAGTTTTTGCAAAAGTGTTTCCTGAAAATGGAATAAAGGCGGGTTGGAATATTGGAAGGTCGGAAAATTGTTTATCTTCCTTAATTGAGAATAATAATGGTCAATTACTTAAGTATATGAACATTCATCCTACGGTCGGTATATTTTTAGAAAAATTGCAGCAAACCATTGATAATAAATCATTTATAAAACTTACCCTCAGCAAATCTGTTGGCAATACCAATGATTTAAAAAATGTATATGTACGGCTGGTAGAAATCAAAGGGCAGCCGATGCTTTCCTTTACTCTGCGCTATCCTACGAAGGATGTCACTAAAAATCACGCCATCGGCGAAGGCATTGGTGTTATTGGGCTTTGGCTCGGCGTCGATTTTTTAAACGGCGATTTATTTACCGCCACCGAAGACATTTCTATTCAACATAATAAAAAACGCGAACCGCGCCTGATTGCTAAAGCGCCCAGCCTCACGATAGCCTCTTCTACCGAACACAACAAGCCCAAAAAACGCTTTCTGGAGGCTACCGCTGACAATGTTTATCTGCGTGAATTGGGTATCACCGGCGCGGATGGTCAGGTATTGCCGACTGGACAGAAGAAATTCAAACAAATCAACAAGTATATTGAAATCATTGACAACTTGTTACAGCAATCACCGCTGCCAGGCGATGCGCATATTGTGGACATGGGTTCTGGTAAAGGATATTTAACTTTTGCATTATATGATTATCTCACCAATCATTTAGGCTTGTCGCCAACGATTACAGGTATTGAACTGCGTCAAAACTTGGTAGATTTTTGTAATGCATTGGCAAAAAAAGCCGGTTTTACCAAATTAAATTTCATTGCACAGGATATCAATGCGTACCAAACCGAGCGTCTCGACATGCTCATCGCGCTGCACGCCTGCGACATTGCAATAGATCTGGCACTGGCAAAAGGCATTAAAAATCAATCGGTTATAATCGTGGTGGCACCTTGTTGTCACAAACAAATCCGCCAGCAAATGCAATGTGCAACCGATTTACAGGCAATTCTAAAACATGGCATTCTCGAAGAGCGCCAGGCCGAACTCATCACCGACGGTATCCGCGCTTTACTGTTAGAATCGGAAGGCTATAAAACCAAGGTGTTTGAATTCATTTCTACCGAACATACCAGCAAAAACCTGATGATTGTGGGCACCCGTAGCAAACCCAATGCCGAGGCGCGGGAGAAAGTGGCAGCCATTAAGCAGACTTTTGGCATCCAGGAGCACTATCTGGAAGGCTTATTAAAATTATCTTGAATTTGTAACGCCCACTCTTTCACAAAATTCCAGTACCGGACAAGTGGAACATTTTGGTAGGTTGCCGGTACAAATGTGCTTGCCAAACGGCACCAGCAGCCGATTGATGGTAATCCAGTAATCCTTCGGCAAAATATCTTGTAACACCCGCATGGTTTGCTCCGGTTGCTTCGTAGCCAGGTAGCCCCAGCGATTGGTGACGTGGTGCACGTGCACATCCACGCTGATAGACGCCTGCCCGGTGGCAATGCCCAGCGCCAGATTCGCGCACTTGGGACCCACCCCGCGAAAGGCGGTGAGTTGATCAAAATCGGCGGGCGTTTCGCCATTGTATTCATTTAAAATTTGTTGCGTCAGCAATTTGATATTTTGCACCTTTTGCTCAGGAAAAGTGCTTTTTTGAATCAATGTAAATAACTGATCATCAGATAATTGACTAATCGCTTCAGGTGTTCGGGCCACGGCAAACAATGCCTCCGCAACCGGCGTAGTGGTCTCGTCGTAGGTGCGAATAGAAATAATGCACGCGAGCAATTGCTCGTACAAACTCGTGTAGCCGCGCTCGTACAATTCAAACAAAGCCGCCTTGGGAAAGGGCTGCACCGCGTTTTCGATGCGTTGCAAAACGATGTGAATGTCAAAATTTGGTTTCATTTGGGTATAATGTGCTAATCCCGATGCATCGGGACAGGTTATGCTGATTTGCTAATTTGATAATTGGCAGATCATTATTCAATTTCATCCAATAAAGAAAGCAGCGCCATGTTGATGCGGTTGTGTTCGAGTTGCAAATCCGCATGGCTAACGATGCCCAATCGGCGGTTGCGTTCGGTTTCATTGAAGCGCGAGGCGAGCAAGGTCAAAGTGTTGTGCGCCTCTGCGTCAGTGTCGGCGGTATGGTCGAGCAACAATGTTAAGGCATCTTTCGTGCGGCTTTTGCCGATGAGTTCACGAATGTACGCTTTGCTAAAAGTACCGCTGGATGCATGCGTAATGGCATCATTATTTGAATCGGACAAGCTCTGCTGAGGAGTCTCCGCAGTTTTGTTTTGTAATTTATCGAACAATTTTTTGAGGCGTTGCACCACATCCACCCAGGCTTCATCGTGATCGGCCCATTGGGATACAGGTTTTCGATCTTTGGGCAAGGACTGAAATTTATTTAAAAAATCATCGGGTACGCTTACCGGCTTGATCCAAATAGGCACAATAACGGTCTCTTTACGGTCGTGACGCTTTTTTGCTTCAACAATTTCTTTATTGTAAATATAATCCGACGCCATGAAATTAGGACTTACCAAAAAAAGCAGCACATCCGCCGTTTCCAATTGCCGCAGAATTTCAGGTTCCCATTCATCCCCGGCTTCCACATCACTGTCGTGCCAGGCTTCAATGATACCATTGCGTTTCAAAGGCTTCAAATGCACCAATAATTCATCTTTATAATCGGCATCCTTGCGGGCATACGAAATAAAAATCTTCAGCGGCTTACTCATGTAGCTTATTTTTTCTGGGTAGAATGATTGATATAATAACGAATAAATTACCTCTCACAAATATAATATTTTTGGGAAATGTTTATACATTTTATGCATCGTTGGCAGACTCAGGTGCAAATGAGCAGTGGATGGTTGCATATCCAAGTGTTAAATTTTTCTTTGTTTTTTGTAAAACATGTGACTTAAGCGCAGTTTTTACGTTATAAGGTTGTCGTGGAATTTTTTTACAGCAATTGTTGTTAAATGACTGGGGATCAATCCCTAGTTTAAATTAATCAAACCATGAACATACTTGTATTGGCAGTTGTATTAGCTACCCAAGTCGGGGCTAATTTGCCAGACATTACCAAAGCCATCAGCAGTGGCGACGCCAACGCGCTGGGGCAATACTTTGATGCGACTGTAACGGTAGCGATAGCCGACCAGGAAGATATTTACGACAAAGCTGGAGCAATCAATGCGGTAAAGCAATTTTTTGCTAAAAACCAGCCGAAAGGCTTTAGCCAGGTACATCAAGGTGCTTCTAAAGGTGCTGATTCTCAATATGTTATTGGTAATCTAAACACTAGCGGCGGTACTTATCGCGCTTATATTTATGTAAAAACCAGTGGTGGTAAAACCCTGATTCAGGAGCTCCGCTTCGATAAAGAGTAATACCAAATTTGAAATGAGAAGGCGTAAATAAGAAAAAGTTAAACTCTTAGAAATCAGTAGTTTAATTAATTATCATACGCCATCATCAATTGAAGATAGTATAGGTTGCCCCGGAAGTCGAATGAGTGGATAAATACTTTTTTCCCTCTTAATCTACCGCACAAGCGGTATGAACGTAACTTCTAAAAATCAAAATCAAAGGGAGCGTTTCCACATCGGAGGCGTTCCCTTTCTGCTTTATAAATTTGCATAATAATTTCTCGCAAATATTAATATTTAACTTTAATTTATTTTTTATTTTATTGAAAATAAAATACTTATTTTAATATAAAAATATCATAAGCTACCTAAAAACCTAGCCATTTATTCTATTTCTATATCATATTGCTCCAGCAATCCGGGAATACCTGCCAACGAAAACTTTGCTTTCTTGATGCGATTATCTTCGGGGTGGATAGCATAATGATAGGCAGTGCGCAGGTCCGCTTTCTCCAATATGGTGTGATCAAAGATGGCGCCGCTCAAATCGCACTGAACGAAGCGCGCATTGGTCAGATCGGCTTCGGTGAAATCCACTTCCTGTAAACTGCACTGTTGAAACAGGGTGTCTTTCAAAGAACACTGATAAAAAGAGGAAAGCTGCAATTGACAAGATTCGCATTGAATACCAAATAGTAATGCATTGGAATTTTCAAAATGTAAGCCTAAAAGTTTACAATTTTTAAAGACAACATCGCGAAAAGCGGTATTCTGAATGTTTGCCACACTCAAGTCGCACTGCTCAAAGATACATTCAACAAAGACAATATCCGATAAGTCGGCATTTGCCAGATTACAATTGGTAAAAGTACAATTTTCGTAGGTGCCTGGGGTAAGTGCGTTGCGTTTGCCGTCTATGTTGGTGAATGATTCGCCTTCAACATATTTTCTATCCATAGTAAATTAATAGCTTTTAGGTTATAAATAGTATTTGTGCTTTATGTGATATTTATTTAAATTTCATTTACTGGAGCAAAAAACTGATTTTTTTTGTTAGTTTTAATACAACGTTTAAAATCAAATGGAAATGAAGTGGGTATTTAATATTCAGCCAAAAATAAAAATTGCTTTATTCCTCGCAATCATTTGCGGGCTGGTATTGCTTAATATTTTTGGAGAGCGCCGCAATCTTTCGCAACTCGACCATTCGGTGACCTCCATGTACGAAGATCGCGTGCTACCGGCTACGTATATTTTTCATCTTACCGATCATTTATATCAGAAAAGGCTTATTCTGGAAAGTTATTTTCAAAATAAAGTAAATAACAATGCAATTGCAGACCTGGAGCGCATCGCAGTACATAATGCCGCCATGGATACTTTAATTGAGGATTTTGAGGCAACCTATCTGGTGGAGTTGGAAGATGAAGTACTGCATCACTTTAAAAAAGAGCTACAAATATATAATCAATCAGAAGAATGTTTTATTAAAGGTTGCGAAAATGGCACGATCGTGCAACTTGATGAAGCAGCCATGGAAAATCTTTTTACAACGGCAATTAAAGAGTTGACCAAACTCAGCCAAATTCAAATAGATGTAAGCAAAGCCATACGGGACGACTCGCGTCGCATGACCGCCAACCGTACCATTCTGACCAATATGGAAGCGCTGCTCGTGTTTGTGATTGCCATTATTATACAAATATTAATTTTCGCCTCGCGGTCGGTCAGACCAAAGCAGCCGCAACAGCATGAATGGAATTAATATGATGTAAAACGCTAAATAAAATCGGATTTTTAATAAAAAATGGCGGCGTATTTATAAATATACCGCCATTTTATTTTAGTCCGCTTGCTCCAGCGCCGCAATATCCATCCCGGTAAGGGACGATAAATGTCGGGTAATTTTTTCCGCATCCCAGTCCCACCAACGGATGGCGAGCAATTTTTCAATATCTGCATCGGAAAAGCGCTTGCGCAAAGGCTGGGCAGGATTACCTCCGACAACGGTGTAAGGTGGGACGTCTTTTGTAACTACTGAAAATGAGCCAATTATAGCGCCATCGCCGATGGTAATTCCCGGCATAATCACTGCCCGATGCCCGATCCATACATCGTTACCGATGTGGGTATCGCCTTTCACCGGATATTCCTTGCCGTCCATGGCATGTTCCCAGCCATTGCCAAAGATGGCAAACGGATAAGTAGAAATGGCATTTACTAAATGATTGGCGCCATTCATAATAAATGTTACATCAGAAGCGATCATGCAAAACTTACCAATAATGAGACGGTCGCCGGTAAAATCGAAGAGGTATTTTACATTTTTTTCAAAATTTTCTACCTGCTCAAAATCATCGTAATACGTGTAATCGCCGACTATAATATTGGGATTTTTTACAATATTTTTCAGAAAGCAAAGCCGGTTGTAGCCTTGCAAAGGGAATAGGGTTGTTGGGTTTGGACCAATTGTCATAATGAATGAATGATTAAAAATGAATAAATGAATAATTAAAGAATGAAAGAATCAATAAAAAGTAGAGAAGGATATAAGCATTTGTTTTAATGCTGGTTAAAATAAAATCATGGCTGGAAGGATTTAACTTTTTATAATGCTAAAAATACGGTTTCTGGGAAAAAAGTTCCTAAAGAAAAGAAAAATAACGGGAAAAACAGGCGGATTCCGTTTTGCAGGTAGGAACAACGATTTTTTTTGATAACTTTGACGCCGTCCAAATGAATGACCAGTGCTAAGTCTTTTCCGAACAAACCAGTTATTATTCAGCCTCTTGCTCGTGTTTTACGTGGCAGTTCTGCACGTAGCGGCTTTTTTGGTGCCCTATGAGTGGGAGCCAATGGGCTATGGCTATCTCAGTAAAATAGTATATGAGGCGGTGGGACACCAGGGCACTATTCCGGCTATTATCTGTATTCTTTTACTGTTTGTCCATGCGACGGTGATTAATGTCATTATGGCAAATAACCGCGTGGATGATACCGTGACCTTATTCCCGGGTGTTTTTTACATCCTGATTGCCAGCGCCTTACCACGGTTTTTGGATCTCACTCCCATACACATGGCAAATACCTTCTATGTGTTTGCTATTTCGGAATTATTCAAAGTTTATAAAAAACCTGCTGCCGCTGATAATATTTTTAATGTAGGATTTTGGATTGGAGTAGCAAGCCTTTTTTATTTTTCGTACATTATTTTTATTTTATTAGCATTTGTTGGCTTGGGCATCTTGCGGGCTTTTAATCTACAAGAGCGTATCATGGTGCTCATCGGCGCGCTGGTGCCTTACATTCTGACGGGCGTATATTTATTTTGGAATGACCAATGGGAAGCCTTTGTACAATACCAATTTATAGACAGCATCTCCTTTCTGGATTTTAGAATCGAATCCAATGTAGAATCTGTTTTGAAGATCATTTTTGTCGATATTTTTCTCGTAGTGGCTATTTTTAGTTACACACTTTATATTTTCAAAAAAAACATACAAGTACAGAAAAAAATCAGCGTACTCTACTGGAGTTTGCTTTTCTCTGCCGTTACCATCTTATTTCAGGCTGGCGTACAGTTGGATCACCTGCTTATTTTAGCAGTACCGCTAGGTATGATGATTTCTATTAATTTCACGCACTTGTCATCCCGCTGGGCGGAAGTACTGCACTTAATTATTATTCTGATCATTTTAATTTTTCAGTATCAACAATATTTATTGCCCGATTAGCCGTTGTGGGGAACAAAAGCTGATTTGGCGTAGTTTTGTAAAAAAATTCTTTGGATATGAAATTTGGTGTAGTTGTTTTTCCTGGTTCGAATTGTGATGATGATGTGGTACACGTGCTGCGCGATGTGATGCAACAGGAAACCGTGAAGTTATGGCATAAGGAACAAGACCTGAGTGGCTTCGATACCAGCGATTGTATTGTGTTGCCGGGGGGATTCTCGTATGGGGACTATCTGCGGGCAGGTGCTATTGCACGATTTTCACCGATCATGGAAGCGGTGGTTCAATTTGCCAATAACGGCGGCTACGTCTGGGGCATTTGCAATGGGTTTCAGATTTTGTGCGAGGCAGGGCTGTTGCCTGGTGTATTGCTGCGTAACAACAATCAAAAATTTATTTCTAAAAATATTTACCTGCGAACGCAAACCAAAAACAGCCCAATTACGGCGACCATTCCGCCTAGCAAAGTTTTAAAAATTCCCATTGCACACGCCGAAGGGCGCTACTTTGCCGACGAGGCTACCTTGCAGGAATTGCAAGCGAATGACCAGATTTTATTTAAATATTGTGACGAAAAAGGCAATATCATCGAAGAGTCCAATCCCAATGGTGCTTCGCTCAACATTGCCGGTATTTGTAATCGCGAACGCAACGTGTTTGGCATGATGCCCCACCCCGAACGCGCCTCAGAAGCTGCTTTGGGTAATACCGATGGCAAATTATTGTTTGAATCGCTGTTGCAATCAGCAAGAGTACTGGCGGTGTAATGAGAATGATTAATTAAAGAATGAATAATTCTTAATTGGAAGGTGTCGCTTTTTTAATCTTTATAAAGAAGCATTTATCTCAAAATAAAAACCCCGCAGTTGCTATCACAACTGCGAGGTGCTTTATAAAACTATGATTCACAAAGGATTGCAGGATTCACTGGATGGGTTGTGTCAATTTATTTATATTCAAAGCCTCTCTTATTATAAAAAATCATCCAGTGAATAACTTGCCTATTTATTTAGTTTTATTTTGTTTTGGTGCTGGTTGTTTGTGCCACCAGTGAAGATTCAGCGGCTCTGCCCGTCAACTCCATCGCCATTTTCGAGCCGTCAATGTTGGTATAATTCATTTGTACAAAGCCATAGTCAGGATTAAAGAGTGCAGTCAGCGCCGTTTCGCCCAGTTCGCTGGCAGCTTTAGCGGTGACTTCGTAGCATTCCAGAATACCAAAGGTGGTGCGCACCATTTTCTTGTCCGTAATTTTGTAGTTGTAGGTATTGGTCACTGCACCTTTCCATTCTTTCCAGCGCGCATCACTCCAAAAAGCGCCAATTTGCTGCGTCCAGGTCCACTCTTCGCCCACTTTGTAAGGCGCTTTGATATACGGGAACGGATTCAGTTCCAGGATACGGAAGAGCTTTGAGCGGGGCGGGTGCATCCAGATATTTTTCTCGTTTTCAACAATGCCGGTCACTTCGGTGTAGCGGGTGTTGCCGTCGGCAGTGAGGTAATCGTACTGTACTACGGTGCGGTTGTAATCAGGCTTCATCTGGTCAATGCCTTGCAAACCATGCAGTACGGTCATTTGTACAGCTCTTACCGTTTCTTCGTCAGCACGCAGGGCAGGCACAAACTGCCAGGCTTTTTCGTGGTCAATGCCAGCGGTTTCGCTGCTCTGATGCAGAAATTCCTTGCCATCCTTGTCATAAAAACGATAGCTGTACGTAAAGGTCAAACCTTCTGGATACGTAAAATTGTCTTCAGTAAAGCGGTTGTCTTCCTTGTAATTTGGGTCGAACTGTTCAATAAATACGCCGCCGATGTCCACCAACTGGCGGTTTTGCGCATTCAACAAAAAGGAGCCACTCAACAAGGTGAGTAACAGGAACCAGTTTTTAAAGCGTTTCATAGACTTTGAAATTTTGTACGGTTATCAGATAAAAAATTATAATCATTCGTAACCTTTTGTCTGTCTTTTAATTTCGGTTACATCTTTATTGAAATAAAAACCGTGCCAAAAATTTCAAATTGCAGCTCCAGAACAAACTTTTTATTATTTTATTAAAATATAAATTTATAATATACTGCTAAGCAGGATATTCTACAAAATTACGAGGTGTTTCGTACAAACGTACCTGTAATTCATATTGCTCATCCAGTTTAGCCCGCAGCTTTTGCCAGATGACGTAGCAGATATTTTCTGCACTCGGATTCAGATTTTTAAACTCCGGTACATCAAGATTCAGGTTTTTATGATCAAAACGGTGTTCGACTTCTTCCTCAATCAGTCTTTTCAACCAGCCCAGATCAAGCAGATAGCCTGTTTCAGGATCCACTTCACCCACGACTTTCACTTCGAGTTCATAATTATGCCCATGATAATTCGGATTATTACAAAGCCCGAATACTTCCTGATTTTTCTCATCCGACCAACGGGGATTGTGCAGGCGGTGCGCTGCATTGAAGTGTGCCCTGCGAAAAACGGCAATTCTCATTTTAGTTTATTTTGATTGGCTAACAACGGAGCACGGAGGAAGGTTGCGCTTTTCAAAACACTAAATCTACCCTGCTCATCAAGTCAAAAGCGATGAAAGAAAAATCCTGTAATTCTCAAAAAATGTTTAATTTTGTCAGAATAATTGAAAAATTGTGCATTCCATACACCAGTTTAAGGTACAGGGAATTGAAGGAAATGAAATTGACTTTGCCCAATTTGCGGGCAAAAAGATCATTATAGTAAATGTCGCGTCGGAATGCGGCTATACGCCCCAATATCAGCAATTGCAAGAGCTATACGACGAGTTTCAGGATAAATTGGTGATAGTAGGCTTCCCGTCGGATGATTTTGGCGGTCAGGAGCCAGGGACAAATGAGGAAATTCAGGCATTTTGCGAAATACGATATGGCGTGCGTTTTCCGCTGAGCGCGAAAATTACCATAAAAGGTACAAGCGTACATCCTGTTTATCAATGGCTTACGCAAAAAAGCCAAAATGGGGTAGCCGATAGCGAAGTGCGTTGGAACTTTTACAAATACCTGCTCGATGAAAATGGGCAGTTGGTCAAATCCTTTCCTTCTGGGGTCAGTCCGCTCGACGAGCAAATCCTCGACTGGCTTCAATCTTAAATTGGCGTGATGGAGTGTAGAAATGATGGAATACTGGGTTTTCCCATGCTCCAGCATTTCAATATTCCAAAGTTTATGCTGTTTTCTGAGGTTATTGGACAAACGGGGGTCAAGCACTTGCTGCGGCAGATAGTGGCGAATGATCGCATCCCGCACGCGCTGTTACTGCTGGGTACGCCGGGAAGCGGGCATCTGGCATTGGCGCTGGCGTTGGCACAGTACGTGTTGTGTGAAAATCGCACGATGGAGGAAGCCTGCGGTACTTGTCGGCACTGTATGAAAATGCAAAAGCTGATTCACCCGGATGTACATTTTTCTTTCCCGACGGTGGGTACAAATGCAGTGAGCGACCAATTTATGACGCAATGGCGCACGGCTTTGCTCGACAATCCGTATTTGGATGTGAATCAGTGGTTGCAATTGATTGGTGCGGAAAACAAGCAGGGAAATATTACAAAAGACGAATGCGTTAACATCGTCAAGAAATTGAGCCTCAAAACATTTGAGAGCGATTATAAATTGCTGCTGATGTGGCTGCCGGAATATCTTGGTCGGGAAGGCAATCGCCTGTTGAAAATGATTGAGGAGCCGCCGGCGCAGACGATTTTTATCTTGATTGCGGAGCAGGCCGAATTGATTTTGCCGACGATTTTATCGCGCTGCCAAACGGTGAAAGTGAATCCATTGCACGATGATGAAGTCGTGGCGGGTTTGCAGGAAAAGAAAAACGTAACGCTGGAACAAGCGCAAGCGGTGGCTTACCTGGCGAATGGCAATTTTAATGAAGCTTTGCAAATGCTGGAATACGAGGAGAGCGATCATGCGAATTTGTTCTTGGACTGGCTGCGGCGCTGTTACAAAGGCAATGGCGTGGAACTGGTGCGCTGGGTGGAAAAATTTGCGGAGGCAGGGCGTGAGAATCAGAAGCATTTTTTGAAATACGGGCTGCATTTTTTGCGGGAATTTATGGTGTTGAAATTGACAGGCGACGGCAGGGTACGTCTGCGACCGAATGAATTGAAGACCGCGCAGAACTTGTTGCCGATTATTGAGCTAGAGCAATTGGAGCGAATGGCGGCGCTGTTCAATGATTGTGCGTACTACGTGGAGCGCAATGCGAATCCGAAAGTGCTGTTTCTGGATGCTTCGATTCAGGTGAATGGGATATTGAAAAAGAAGATAGCAGTTATTTGAAGTTTATTATTGAATATTTTGGATTTGACCTTCTTTATTTGATATATTAAAAAAAACGTCAAATAAAGAAAAAACAAACGAAAAATTGATATGGCTTGTGCAGGATGTTCTGTAAGTAGCAATGGTAAAGCAGGTGGCTGCGGCAGCGGAGGCGGGTGCTCGAATGGATGCTCTACTGGCGGCTGTAATAGATTGAATACATATGACTGGCTCGCAGAAATGGAAGTGCCGGATGTGGAATATTTTGATGTGGTAGAGGTGAGTTTTAAAAATGGCTCCCGCAAAGCATTCTATCGTAATCCTGAATTTACGCGGGCAATCACCGGCGATGATGTAGTGGTAGAAACCGGCACGGGATATGACATTGGTCGGATTTCGTTGTCGGGCGAGTTGGTACGCTTGCAAATGAAAAAGAAGCGGACGAATCCTGATTCGGTATTGTACAGCGTGTTGCGCAAAGCGAATGAGCGCGATATGGAGCGCCTCCAGGAAGCACGCGAAATGGAAAAAGGCACGATGGTAAAAGCGCGGGCGATAGCGCGTACGTTGGGCTTGGATATGAAAATAGGAGATGTAGAATTTCAGGGAGATATTCGCAAAGCCACCTTTTTCTATACGGCGGATGGACGAGTTGATTTTCGGGAATTGATTCGGCACTATGCACGGGAGTTTCGAGTAAAGATTGAGATGCGACAGATTGGGGCGCGGCAGGAATCCGCACGCATTGGCGGCATTGGCTCTTGCGGACGGGAATTGTGCTGCTCCACCTGGCTCACTGATTTTAAATCGGTTTCTACGGCAGCAGCGCGTTACCAGAATTTGGCAATCAATCAGTCAAAATTGTCCGGGATGTGTGGGCGTCTAAAGTGTTGTCTGAATTATGAACTCGACACTTATTTGGATGCGTTGGATCATTTTCCTGAGAAAGCAGAAAAACTATTTACACAAGCCGGCGTAGCTATTTTAATAAAAACGGATATATTTAAAGGCTTGATGTACTATGCATTTGAGCATGAAAATGGTCGGGGCAAAATTTATGCCCTTACTCTGGCGCAGGTCAAGAGCATCAAACAAATGAACGATTCAGGTGAAAGACCTGCTGACTTGGGCGAAGGTGTAGTAGTACAAATGACCGCTATTGGTGGCGAAGAAGGTGAACCGCTGATCGATTTTGAAGATGTAACCGGGGCTATTGAATTGCCTGACGAAAAGCGTAAAAAGAAAAAGAAGAAAAAGCAAAATCGGGGAGAGCGCCGCGATGACCGACCGCAGGAATTGCGTCAGCGTGAGGACAATCGTGGATCGCAGCGTCCACCAGAATTAAAAAAACGCGAAGAAGGGGGCAATCCACAACGTCAAAAACCGCAGGAATTGAAAAACCGAACGGAAAACAATAATCAGCCCCGATCCGAACAACGCCCCCCGCAAGGCAATCCTCGCGATGGGCAACCTGGAAAAAAAGATTTCCGCCATAAAAAGAAAAAGAATCGGGACAACCGGAAGAAAGAGTAGTTGTTTGTAAGTTTGGGGTTCCAAAGTTTGGCAGGTTGGGTGTTCATATATTTGGGTGCCCAAACTCCCAAACCCCAAACTTTAAAACTACCAAATTAAAAGAAAAATGAAATACGACGTTACCGTCATTGGCTCTGGTCCTGGGGGCTATGTGGCTGCGATTCGCGCGGCGCAATTGGGTTTGAAAACCGCGATTATCGAACGTTATAACACCCTTGGTGGTACTTGCCTCAACGTAGGCTGCATTCCTTCCAAAGCATTACTGGATTCTTCCGAACATTATCACAATGCGCATGAACGCTTCAAAGAGCACGGTATTGAACTCAATGATTTAAAAGTGAATATGCCGCAAATGATCAAGCGCAAAGCCGAAGTGGTAGAGGCGAATGTGAAAGGTATAGATTTTTTGATGAAGAAAAATAAAGTTGACGTCTATCATGGGCATGGCACGTTTGTAAATGCTAATAAAATAAGCATTGCCAAAAACGACGGCTCCAAGGAGGAAATCGAAACCGACAAAGTCATCATTGCTACAGGGTCTAAACCCATTGTACCGGCAATGTTTAATTATGATAAAAAGCGCGTCATTACTTCAACCGAAGCCCTGAATATCGCCGAAGTACCAAAACGCATGGTCATCGTGGGTGGCGGCGTGATTGGCTTGGAATTGGGGTCGGTTTTTGCACGCTTGGGTACGGAAATTGAAGTCGTGGAGTTTTTATATAGCATTATTCCGGGGATGGACGGCGACGCCAGCAAGGAATTGATGAAAGTGCTCAAAAAACTGGGCATGAAATTCCACCTGAAGCATTCAGTGACCGGTGTAACCGCTACCGAAAATGGCGTGACCGTTGAAGTTCAGCAGCGCGATTCGGATAATAAATTCAATTTGGAAGCTGATTATTGCCTCGTGGCAATCGGGCGTCGTCCTTATACGGATAATCTGGGCTTGGAAAACGTTGGTATTCAATTAGATGAGAAAGGACGCATTCCGGTGGATGGGCATTTGCAAACGGCGGTGCCGGGCATTTATGCGATTGGCGACGTGATCAAAGGTGCCATGCTGGCGCATAAAGCCGAAGATGAAGGCGTTTTTGTAGCGGAAATCATTGCCGGGCAAAAACCGCACATTGATTACAACCTGATTCCAGGCGTGGTTTATACTTGGCCTGAAGTAGCCGGAGTGGGGCAAACCGAAGAACAACTCAAAGAAGCGGGTGTAGCTTATAAAGTTGGCAAATTTCCGTTCAAAGCGCTGGGTCGCTCCCGCGCAAGTATGGACACCGACGGGCTGGTGAAAGTACTCGCTAGCAAGGAAACCGACGAGATTTTGGGCGTGCATATTATCGGTCCGCGTGCAGCGGATATGATTGCCGAAGCCGTCGCTCTCATGGAATTCCGTGCCAGCGCTGAAGATGCCGCACGCATCAGCCACGCACACCCAACTTACACCGAAGCCTTCCGCGAAGCCTCACTGGCAGCCACGGAAAATCGGGCGATACACATGTAAAAATAGTTGAAAGGTTGATGGGTTGAAGGGTTGATAAAGAAGTGCCGGGGGAATAAACCTATCAACCCTTCAACCCTTCAACCTTACTCACAATCCACCCCTTATCCGCCAGATTTTTACAAGCCGCGATTTGCTGTTCAATTTTCATAATTGCCGTCTGATCACCAGGTCGTATATTTGATAATTTTTTAATAAATCGCAGTACGTTCAAATATTGCTGGCGTACTTCTTTGGAAATGGTCTGATTGCGCCGCAGATATACCCGAAAGCTATCAATCAAGGAATCCAGTGCCAGGTATTCATTCAACTCATAATATGTTTTTAATAACATCAGCTTTCCGCCTAATGCGTAGGTCAAATTATCATATTCAACCTCGCGCAATTGCTCAATGACTTTATCATATTGCTGTTGTTCAAAATATAATCTTGCTAAATTATAGGTCAGCGCGTTTTCCCGCTCCTCGACGGGCAGCCTTGCAGAATAACTTTGAATGAAGTGCTCCGTCCACGCAAATTCTTTGAGTTGAATACCAACATATACAATCAATTTATAAAATGGCGTAGGTAAAATATTATTATCCAGAAGAATATGATATGCTAAAGCGATTTTTAAAATTTCAAATAACTCTTTAAAATAGCTAATGATCCCATTATTGATTTTTATATCAATACAATAATTTATTAAATGTGTATATAATTCTTTTAATTCAATTAGCTGAAAATCAGTCATTTTTTCTTGTAATAAACTCTTTAGCTCGAAATAATAATCCTCCTGGGCTGTATGCAAAAACATTTGAACTACCAGAAAATAAGCGGCTACTGCCGGTTCTTTTATAAAAGGGCTTGATTGTACGAATGAAAGAAAATTATCAGGCAAGTAGATAGAATGTTCAATAGTTATAAAATTTCGATACCCCAAAGCGTCTGCATAATGGCGTAATTTCTGGCTGATGTAATAACAATCCAGGTGAAAATCAGCCGCAGCTAAATGTTGCAGCATTTCAGGATTTCGATTGTGTTTTTCAATAAAGCGATAATGCTGATGCTCAATCTGAAATTGCTGAAAATGATAGGTCGCGTCGCGCCAACCGTTTTTTTCCTGCACAGCCTCCAATTGTCGTAAAACACTGTGAAAATGCAATTCCAATGCGGGTTTATCCAGTATTTTCAAAAGCGAAAGCTGCGCTGCAACCGGATTTTGCTGGTGCTGTTCCTGTGCCCGAAAACTTAATGCCAACTGGGTAAGCTCCGACAGTAAGCGCCGCATTTGGGCATCATTATAAGGCGTATTATTAAAAATTTGTTGCCATATTATTTGTTTGGGAGACGGTACATCATGATTGGGTAATGAATGCCGAATATACTTTTCAACCTCATCAAAAAGTTTTAAAAAGATATCATGTTCATTAAAATAGGGAGACGCGAGGTATTTTCTAAAGCGATTCAGCTCAAGCGTAGAAAATGTTTGAAGTAAAGTTATCAGCTTTTTGCTGGGCATGTGCTGCTGTTTTTAATGCTAAAAATGAAATTTGTCGTGCAAAAACGTTAAAAAATAAAGATAAAGGTGGCTTCTAATATTGAAAAGCCGTATCTTTCACAACAAATTTGTAGTGTTGCGTGTCAAATCAGGGATTTAATTCGTTCAATCTGAAACTCAAAATACTAAAATACAGCTTATGCGGGTTGTTCTTTACGCGACAATGATTGTAACAACTGTTCTCGGGGGCGCTGCTGCACTCTTGGCGCAAGGGGGTACTCCACCCGTATATTTGAAATTTCGTGCGGACAAAATTTATATCCTTGATGAGGAGCGGGTAGAATTCACTGCCGATTTATATGTGGGTACCTGGGAAACCCCGGTACAGGGACTTCATTCCTTGTCGGTTGATCTGGTTTTTCCTGCCGATCTGGTCCTTTATAACGCTACGGTTTTTAGATACAATGCCCAATCTTTTTTGGGAAGCGAAGCGCATATTAACTTTGTTCAGAAAGCGCCGGAAACCCTGAAGAATGGGCGGCTGAACATTGCCATCAGTAGAAATGATGGTAAAAGTGTAAACGGATTTGGTAAAGTTGGGGAGGTACACTTTATTACGGTCAGTGATATAATAGGCAGTCGTGAGGTGGACGAAATTCCGTTTACCGTTACTGCCGAACAAGTAAAACTGGTGGACGTAGAGGGTAACGAAATCCCTAGTGAAACCGATGAAAATGGCGCTACGGTAGTGATTGTCAATGATATTCTGGCACGAAATGCCCGGGCTAATGATTTGAGCCAGATTGAGGTGTATCCTAATCCCACCAGCGATCAGTTATACATTCAACTACATCATTTACAGGGAGAACGGGTCGAAATTTTTAATGTTGCCGGTCAACGGGTTAAAACAGATCGGGTACAAGGAGATCGAATGCAGATCAATACAAAAGATTTACATTCAGGACTTTATACTGTTAAAATTTTTACCGATAAAGGCGCTATCACCCGAAGAATATTATTACAATAAATTTATTCTTCCCTTCGGGGAGCGCTAGCGGGGGCTACCACTACTACAATCTCGCCTTTCACCGCTGCTTGCGCGGCATAGTGGTTTTTTAAATTTTCCAGCGTATCGGTGCGCACGTCTTCGTGCAGTTTGGTCAATTCCCGACACACGCAAGCCATTCGCTCCGCACCACAAAATTCAATTAACTGCTCCAGGCATTTCACCAGGCGATTCGGCGATTCGTACAAAATAAAAGTGTTGGGCAGGCTTACCAGATATTGCAAACGCGTTTGCCGACCTTTTTTATGCGGCAGGAATCCTTCAAAATGAAAGCGATCGCAGGGCAATCCTGATGCTACCAGCGCCGGCACAAAGGCAGTGGCGCCAGGCAGACATTCTACCTTTACACCCGCCTGTATGCATGCGCGCACGAGCAAAAATCCCGGATCGGAAATGCCCGGCGTACCAGCGTCCGAAATGAGGGCAATGGTCGCACCGACTTTAAGTTGTTCCACCCAATTGTTGACGGTGGCATGCTCATTGAACGCATGAAAGGACTTGAGGGGTGTTTCAATCTGATAATGATCGAATAAGCGTCGCGAGGTACGCGTGTCTTCCGCCAGCACCACCTGCACCTCTTTCAGTATCCGCAGCGCACGCAGCGTGATGTCCTCCAGATTGCCGATGGGTGTGGGTACGACGTATAACAATGGTTGAAAGGTTGAAGGGTTGAAAGGTTGAACCTATTCAACTACTTTGATGGTAAAATGATAATTTTCCATAATGAGATTTGCCAGTAATTTCTGGCAGGCGGTTTCTACCGTTGTTTTGGCGGTTTCTTCGCTGTCGGCTTCGAGGCTCATTACAATATGTTTACCAATGCGTACATCCTCTACGCCTTCGATGTGTACATTTTTTAAATTTTTAGCAACTGTTTTTCCTTGAGGGTCAAGCAGTTCTTTGTGGGGCATGATGTCTATTTCGGCAATGAATTTCATATTTTCCAATGTGCTAATGAGTTAATGAGCCGATGTACCGATGTTTTTTTCTTTCTTGGCAAAAGTGATGACAAGGGAAATCAGCAAATACATCAAAATGATAAACGCCGGTGCTGCTTCGCGCAAGAATACCAACAAGAGCAAAGCCAGCGCCGCAAAGATAATTTTTATCTCGTTGCCTTGCCAGGTAAATCGCTCAAATTTGAAGCCAAACATGGGTAATTCTGATACCATGAGGTAGGAGAGTACCGCAATGCAAGCATAAATGAAGAGCGGCTGATAAATTATCGGGCGTAAACCAAAAGAATCAAATTCAGCAATGAGTAACAAGCCAACAACAAAAAGTGTACACGCTGGCGTCGGCAAGCCAATAAATGAAGTAGTTTGACGTGGATCAATATTAAATTTTCCCAGGCGAAAACAAGCAGCTACCGTCAAAATAAATGCTGGTACCGCTTTCCAAATTAATCCATTTTCTACCGGCGTTATAAAATGATATAAAATCAAACCCGGCGCTACCCCGAACGAGATCATATCAGCCAGCGAATCCAGTTGTTTGCCCAAAGCCGACTTGGCATTCAATAATCGTGCTACTGCACCATCCATAAAGTCTGCTACTGCGCCTAAACCAAGCCAAAGCGCACTCAACAGCATTTCATTGGCGAAAATGGACACGATTGCCAGGCAACCAAAAAAGGCATTGAGCAGGGTAATAAAATTTGGAATATAATTTTTCATTTTGACAACCAACGGGTTATTGGTGTAAATAGGTCTTTAAAGCTAAATGTTTCTCAATTGGTGCAAAAATGAGAACAAATTCTTTTTTTCCGTGCTTTTTATACAATTGTCTGTGGCACTTGCCGTTAAATTTTGGTCGTTTGCCCAACAAGCAACGTTTTTTTGCTGTAAATTACCCTCGCTTTCCCGGAACTTGTTGTTAAAAGCTAGTAACTATCTCCTTCTGAAATAGGACGCTTTAATAAAATAAATTATAACATTGGCAGGATGCCGTTTACCGGCATCATCGAATTAGTACTCTTGCAATACGAAAAACCAGATTGACAATTAGTTACAAATTTAAAATAAACTATGAAGCTTCGCTACACAGCTACCTTGGTTTTGTTCTTGTGCGCCGTTGTGCTTTGGGCACAGCCCGCCAACGATGAATGTATCAATGCGATTCCTATTGCTGACCCTGCCGACTTTTGCTCGGCTGTTGCTGCCAATACAACTGTGGGAGCTACGCAGTCGGCTCAGCCCTTGGCGCGCTGTTTCCCGCAGAGCCAAACCTCACGCGATGTGTGGTTCTCTTTCGTAGCAGTGGGCAGTAGCATAAGTATTAACTTGATTGGCAGCACGGCTTTTAATCAGGGGGGCACCCTGCGAAATCCGCAGTTAGGATTATATCGGGGCACTTGTAATAGTTTGACGGAGGTCGCTTGTATTTCTGACGCTACCGGGCGTAACTCTATACAAGTTATTGCTACCCAATTGATTGTGGGGCAAACTTATTACATTCGTATCGGTGCACGTAACGGCAACACCGGTACTTTCCAATTTTGCGTCAACAATTTTAATGAGGTACCCAAAGCGGACGGCGACTGTGCAACAGCGGTGGTCTTGTGTGATAAACAACCTTTTAGTGTGGGTTTTCTCTCGGGAACCGGTCGCAATTCTAATGAAATTGGGAATGTGTCCTGCGCAGGTGGCAACTGTCCATTGACCGAATCAGGCTCTACCTGGTACAAATGGACATGCAAAGACCCTGGTACCTTGACCTTTTCAATTTTCCCTTTAAATCCGGTGGATGATATTGATTTTGTTTTATATGAATTGCCCAATGGCATTGACAATTGTTCGAACAAACGCGACCTGCGTTGTATGGCAGCGGGCGAAAACGTCGGAGAGCCGGTAAGCAACTGGCAGCGCTGTACGGGTGTAACTGGATTGAAAGATGGCGAACGCGACAACGGTGAAACCTGCGGCTGTCAGGCTGGTTCCAATAATTTTGTAGCGCCACTGAATATGGAAGCGGGCAAGAGTTATGCCTTGGTTATCAACAATTTCAGCCAATCTGGTGGTGGTTTCAGAATCGAATTTGGCGGTACGGGTACTTTCCTGGGACCCACGGCTGATTTTAAAACGGATGTGCCGACCGCTTGCGTTGGCAAACCGATTACCTTTACGGATGCGTCTTCTTTTGTGGGTACAATCAAGAGCTGGCAATGGAATTTTGGTCCTGATGCCAATATGCAAACTGCCACTGGCAAAGGTCCACATTCGGTGAGCTACAATAAAGCTGGGTTAAAATCAATTACGCTGCGCGTGGAAACGGATCGGGGTTGTTTTATCACCAAAGTTGGTACGGTCATGGTCGAATGCTGCCCGGATCATTTTAGTGCAGCAAGTGGGGCAGTGAAAAACCTAACTTGCCCTGGCTCCGACGATGGCGCTATTGATTTGACAGTTGCAACGAATTATGTACCGTATAGTTATTTGTGGGCAGACAGTACCACCCGGGAAGATTTAAGTAATTTAAAACCAGGTAGTTATACAGTTACGGTCACCGACCAGGCAACCTGCGATACGACACTGACATTCAACGTGACCGGTCCGCCGCCCCGAACTTTTGATGTGCAAATTACCAAACCCACCTGCGGCGGTGGGCAAGATGGCGCTATTGCGCTGACGGTCAATGGGGGAACGCCACCTTATCAGTATAATTTTCAGAATCAAGGCTTTACAAGTAGTAGTAATTTGTCAAATATTCCAAGAGGCGATTACACGGTGGTTATTCGGGATGCCAATAATTGTGATACCACGCTCACGATTGCGGTGCGGGAATTGGAATTAATACTTGACCCAAGCGTAGAAGCAGTCACGCCTCCACTCTGTAACGGTGGCTCCGACGGCTCCATTCGTGTGCTGGTTACCAATGGTACCGGACCTTTTCAGTACAATTGGCAAGATGGACGTGGTTTTCAGAGTTCCAACTCGCTAATGGGCTTGCGCGCAGGCACATATCGAGTAGAGGTGCAGGACGCCAATTTATGCGTGGGCAGTTTTGATTTCCTGATGGAAGACCATCCGCCATTGCAGTTAACTTTTGACAGTACGAATGTGAGTTGTAATGGCTTGACCGATGGTAGCGCAACGGCTATTCCGGCTGGGGGAGTTGGCAATTTTACTTTTGCCTGGAGCAATGGGCAGACCGCTGCAACGATTACCAATTTGCCAGACGGCAGTTACACCGTGACGGTGACCGATGGCAATAAATGTACGATCACAAAAACAATTGTTATTACAGAGCCCGCACCGGTGTTTGTCAACGTAGTGCAAACGGTAGATGTCATTTGCCACGGCGATTCTACGGGTGTTATTACGGTAGCCGGTAGCGGAGGGGTGCCGCCGTATGAATTTAGCCGCGATGGCAGCATTTTTCAGGCAGGTACAACGTTCAACAGCTTGCGGGCGGGGACTTATACGATTACCATTGAAGATGCCGAAGGCTGCATGAACACCACGACTGCCGTCATCAATCAACCGCCCCCACTGGTGGTGGATGCTGGGTTGGACACCACGATTAATCTTGGTGAATCTATTGATTTACAGGCAATAACAAATTCAGCAAATCCCATGTGGTCGTGGACGCCAACGGAGCGTTTATCTTGCACCGACTGCCCCAATCCAACGGCTAACCCGGTTAATACCACTACTTATGTAGTTACCGTTAAAAATCGTGATGACTGCGAGGCATCTGACGAAATTACCATTACGGTCAACAAAGTGCGCCCCATTTATGTGCCGAATGCCTTCTCTCCGAATGACGATGGGGTGAATGATCGCTTCACATTATTTGGTGGTCCATCGGCGGAGGTCATTACCAAATTGCGTGTTTTTGATCGCTGGGGTAATTTGCTGTTTGAAGGCAGCAATCTACCGCTGGGACAAGAGCGAGTCGGCTGGAATGGTCTTTTCAAGGGCAAACCGCTCGGCGTAGGCGTTTACACTTATATGGCGGAAGTGCGCTTTATTGATGGAGAAGTGTTGCTCTACGAAGGAGATATTTCTATTATACGTTAAATTCAGTAAATCATAATGCTGGCAGCATCATATCTGTTGTCAGCATTATTTATATAAAAATCATTTAAAACATGTCTGAACATTTTACCCATTTAGACGCAGCGGGTAATCCTTCGATGGTAGATGTGGGCGAAAAAAATACCAGCCGCCGACTGGCGCGCGCACGGAGCATTGTGATACTACCGGATGTTGTGCTGGACTTATTAGAAAAAGAAGAAATACATACCAAAAAAGGACCGGTCTTTCAAACGGCAATTCTGGCGGGCATTATGGCAGCAAAACGCACCGGCGAACTCATTCCTTTGTGCCACCCGATCGGGATGGATAATTGCCAGATAAGCATCCAAATGAATGCTCAACGCGAGGTGATGATTGACTGCACGGCAACGGTGACTGCCAAAACCGGCGTGGAAATGGAGGCGATGGTCGGCGCAAGTATTGCCGCTCTTACCATTTATGATATGTGCAAAGCTTTTTCACACGATATTATTATAAAGGATGTAATGTTAATGGAGAAAACCGGCGGTAAGCGAGATTTTATTAGAAATACATAAATATTGATAATTAAGAATTTGTTTTTAATAAGCTAAAAGTCAAAATTTTATAAATGTAATAATTTATTAATTTTATACAATTAATAGATTGTTTAAATATTATATACTGCCTGGCGATTTCCATACACCTTGCCTTTTTCGTTTTCAAAAAAGCGCAGTTCTACATCTTTCCCATTAAACACTGCGTAAGAACTAGCGTAGAGCCACTCCCCTAAATTGATATAACGACTGGTGCCATTTTTTAAAATATGATCGATGGGTAAATGCCGATGCCCAAAAATGTAATAATCCGCTACTACTGTATCAAGTTTACGATTCGCATAAGCGACCAGCCATTCGTCGGTTTCGCCAAGGAAACCAGGTGCTTCGGGGTAGAGCGCACGACTTTTGCCCGAAAAAAAATTGGCTAATCCAATGCCAAAATTCGGATGCAGCCGCGCAAATAGCCATTGACAAGTTGGATTAGCAAAAACTTTTTTAATGAATTTGTAACCATAATCGCCTGGACCCAAGCCATCGCCGTGCCCAATAAAAAAAGTTTTGCCATGAATCTCGCGTACGATGGGCTTACGATAGGTCGGAATACCCAATTCTTCCTCAAAATACCGAAACATCCACATATCATGATTGCCGGTAAAGTAGTAAATGGGCAAGCCGCTATCGCGCAGCTCCGCTAATTTTCCGAGCAATCTTACATAACCTTTGGGTACTGCTGTTTTATATTCAAACCAAAAATCAAATACGTCACCGACGAGATAAATGGCTTCAGCATCTCGACGCACGCTTTCCATCCAACGCACAATTTGTCGCTCACGTTCGGCGCTGCTTAACCTGCCGGGTACACCCAAATGAAAATCGGAAGCAAAATATGTATTCATGTGTTTATGTGTTCAAGTGTTCGCGTCACGGGTTACATGAATACCTGAACACACGAACACTTGCGCACAAAATTAAACTTTCTCCATCACCGTGCCACAATTTTTGCAGGTGCGTAGGTGTTCATCTGCCATGAACGTGCCGATCGCTGCTTTAATTTGCGTGCCAATGTCTTGCAGGGCAAAGCTGGCTTCGTGGAGCTTGTGATTACAATTTTCGCAGAACCAAATGAGTTTATCTATTTCTCCGGGCTTGCGATAGCGCTCAATGACGAGTCCAACGGTATTGGCGGGGCGCTGTGGCGAATGTGGAATACGTGGAGGCAACAAAAACATTTCACCCTCGCGGATGGGAATGGTTTCGGGTTCGCCATTTTCGTTGATGATTTTGACCGCAATGTCTCCTTCCAACTGATAAAATAATTCTTCGCCGTCTTCCCAGTGATAATCTTTACGACCATTCGGACCACCGACCACCATTACGATGTAATCATCGTTTCCTTTAAAAATTTGTTGATTACCAACGGGCGGCTTTAGCAGGTGCCGGTTTTCGTCAATCCAGTTTTTAACGTTGAATGGTTTTAGCATGGTTAGGATGTTTTTATTTTATGTGTCGTTTAATGTTACGGTACACGGATGATTAAGATACTTATGGTTCTGACTGATTTTAATCTTAGAGCATGTTTAAAAATTAAGTTTTATGATTAATCCAATCGGTTGAGGATAATTTGGCAATTTGCCCAAAGAATCCAGGCTTCGGAACTTTGTACTGTTTTCTCATAATCTTTAGCATGGC
>JBKBWT010000011.1:0-33295 GCA_046314415.1 Saprospiraceae bacterium | reverse complement strand
GGTGTTTACCGTTAATGGAATCGACCGGAGCTTTTAATTATATAATATAAACTTCACTTCTAATATTATATTAAAAGAGGGGGAAAATGAAATTGAAATTCGTGCCAGAAACAGCGCCGGTATTGACGTAGAGGAAATTACGATTATACGAGAAATAAAAGTAGCATTGCCGACGGTGGAAATTACCGAGCCGAATGTCATTCGCAGCGAAACGCGTTTTAATACAGCTCGCATCACTGCAAAGGCATATAATATTGAAAATAAAAACGATATTAATTTCATTGTAAATGGTCGTCCGGTTTATAACTTTGATTATGATGTGAATCGGGGTATTATTACATCCAATATTAATCTCGAAAAAGGCGCGAATACGGTGGTAATTACCGCCCGCAACCGTGCCGGAGAAGCCCGCGACGAAGCGACAATTGTGTATCAGGAGCCAATAATCCCAAGGGTTCCGCCGGTGGTGACCTTCGTGGAGCCGGATCGCAATACTTCTACAACGCAGCCAACGGTTACTGTGGAAGCCCGCATTCAGCAGGTAACCAGCCGCAATGATCTGACGGTTTATCATAATAATACCCGACAAAATAATTTTTCATTTGATACGCGTACCGGTAAATTGACACAGACGCTGTTCCTGGAGCGCGGCGATAATGAATACACGATTATTGCTGTCAATCAGGACGGTGAAGATCGCAAATCCATTCTGATTCGCCGGATGGACGAAGTGATTGTGAAGCGCCCGCCAGTGGTGCGTATTTCCGAGCCTTTGAACAACAGCGAAACCGCCAACGCCTGGGTGGACGTGCGTGCCCGCGTGGAAAACATTAGCAATAATCGCGATATTAATTTCATTATAAACGGGCGTCCGGTTTATGATTTTAATTATAATGTGAATGCGCAGCAATTAACCGCACGGGTGAATTTGATAGAAGGAAATAATACCATTTCCATTCGTGCCAATAATTCGGATGGTTCTGACGAACAAACCGTGAATGTGCGTTACCGCCGGAATTTAAATCCACCACATATTACGATAAATAATCCAGTGAATAACTCGGAAACGCAAAATGCTTTTGTTGATTTACAGGCACGAATTGATAATATTACAAGTAAAAACGATATTAACATCCGATTAAATAATGTGCCATTTTATGATTTTAATTTTAATCCGACGACCCGGCAATTGACGGCGCAGGTTGGATTGTACGAGGGCAACAATGCCATTGAAATCAGCGCCCGCAATGCCGATGGCTCGGATGCGGCAGTAGTAAATGTGCGCTATAGCAAGGTACAATTGCCGGTTGTCAATATTACCAATCCGGTAAATAACAATGAAACGACGGAAGCGACGGCGCAAATTCGGGCTAAGATTGAGCATGTAAATGATAAAAATAAAATTCGTTTAACCCTGAATGGTAATGTGATTGGTAATTTTACATTCGATCGCATTCGCAAAGAAGTAATGGCATCGTTGACTTTGGTAGAAGGCAATAACACGATTCGCCTGGAAGCCAGCAATGACGCGGGCAAAGCTGAAGATAATGTAAATATTCGCTACCGTCGTCCGCAGCCACCTACCGTAACAATTTTGGAACCTAGCAATAATTTGGTAACGAATAATGAAACCATCCCTTTACGGGCGCGTATAGAAACCTGGAACCGGCGTTACACCATAAAAATTTTAGTAAATGGTAATCCCGTTTCCAATTTTGATTACAAAGGCAATGAATTAGTGGCACCTGTTTTATTACATGAAGGTAATAATATTATCAGTTTACAAGTAAATAATGCGGATGGGAAAGCCGAAGCCAGTGTCAGTGTGCGCTACGAAAGATTGAAACAACCACCCACAGTGGTTTTTGAAGCGCCTGAAAATGGTGCCAAATTGAAAAATGGCAAGGTAAGCGTCAGCGCCATTATTACCAATATGAGTAGTGCACGTGGTGTTATTTTCCGGGTGAATGACAAAGTTGTACAAGAATTTAATTTGAGTAATGAAAATTTCACAGCAATTGTTAACTTGGAGCCAGGAAATAATGTTTTAACTTTGAGCGCACAAAACGCGGATGGAAAAACGGAGGCAAGCGTTCAGGTAATCGTAGCGGAATTAGTAGCGCCAACGCCGGTTTCCTTGGCACCGACGGTTA
The DNA here is from genome assembly GCA_046314415.1 of Saprospiraceae bacterium. Classification (GTDB taxonomy): domain Bacteria; phylum Bacteroidota; class Bacteroidia; order Chitinophagales; family Saprospiraceae; genus JADJNW01. The sequence continues at coordinate 31,142 of JBKBWT010000011.1, read as the reverse complement.
AATTTAGTCAACCAACTGAGCCTGGAACTGTTATAAGGGATAAAGTGTTTAAATTGGTAGCGAATATTCGCAACGTAAATGCGCCGGAAGAGATTAGATGCTGGGTAAATGGTAAACAGATTGTCGATTTCGATTTTAATAGCCGACAAATAACGGCGCAAGTTGACCTAAAAGAAGGCAACAATGAGCTACGCATCGAAGTGCAAAATCAAGCTGGTAGCGCGCAAGCTGAAACATCCATCATTTTCCAACCGGAAAGTAAGCAAACTAAACCGGTGATTACCATCGTATCTGTTGCGCAGCCTGTATCTGACCCGTTCAAGGCGGATGCTGGCGGTAGTACCTTGCAAGCGACGGTAACAAACGTGGATGAAAAAAATCAGCTTAAAGTATTGTTAAATAACCAGGAAATTAGTGACTTTCGTTTCGATTTGGCGTCTAAAACAATAGAAGCAATTTTGAAGTTACAACGTGGTGAAAATGTGTTGTTTATACAAGCAAGTAACACTGCGGGAACCAGCGAATTGATCAGAAAAATAGACTATTAACTATAAAGAACAATTTTTGGCGCTATCCGCAAGGATGGCCCAAGAGTCGGGTGATTTCTATCGGAGAGGGCGGCAGATCCGCCCTTTCTTTTTTTCGTGACTAAATTTTTTGATCCTAGTTTCCTATTAATACTATTTTTAATTGATGATAACGTATTAATTATAGATTAAGCAATTGATCTTCAATCATTTAATATTTTCATATTTACGCCTTCTCATTTAAAATTTGATATAATAAGCACTTCAAGTACGAATGGGCATGCGACTGTTAATAACTTCTTCGCTTGATTTCTAACTTCAGCTTGCTTTTTTCCTTTGAATCCTATAGATTTGTTCAAACCAGCCGTACTATGAAAACAAACTTCCAAGAACGTAAGCTGCATACCATTGAATTATTGTCGAAGTTGGAGCATGAGGGATTGTTGGCGATTATTGAAAATTTGTTGCAGAAATCCGCATTTTTAGATGGTTCTATCCGCACCGGCAGCCTCCTGGAGGAGGAAGAGGATTGGGATGGCGATATTGTTGAAATACATCCGGGGCTGTACGAAGCCTGACATTCATAAAAAATGATCTGGTGACATTGAGTCATCAGATCATTTTTGCTTTTGCCGACTGGCTGGAAGGGCAGTTTGGCTGTGTAGAAGTCTCGCCTTTTAGTTACTTTTGGATTCTTCTTGCGTCTAAATTATCAGAATCAGAATTCACAAAATTTTAGTATTCGCAGAATTCAAACTAATTCTGAAAATTATTCAATTCTGGAAATTCTGATCCTAACAATTAAAAATAAAACCATATGGTAAAAGACGCTCTCGCTTATCAAATTATCGGCTGCGCTATGAGGGTGCATAATCAACTCGGTCCAGGATTTCAAGAGGTTATTTATCAACGTTGCTTGGCAATTGAACTAGATAAAGTCGATTTGTCTTTTACGAGAGAAAAAGAACACGATATTTACTACGATGGGATACAAGTTGGCACTCGCCGCGCCGATTTTGTAATAAAAAATGAAATCGTTGTAGAAATCAAAGCACTGGTAAAGTTAGAAGAGGTGCATTTGGCACAACCCAAAAATTATACGGTCGCTTATGATTTTACTCGCGTCTTGTTAATCAATTTTGGAGGAAAAAGCTTGGAGTATAAGTTATTATTCAACCCTAAATATCAGAATCAGAATTCTCAGAATTGTTAAATTTTCAGAATTATTACCATTCTGGACATTCTTTAATTCTGAGAATTCTGCTTCAAACATGTTTCTCCGCGTGATACGACGACCGTACCAGGGGTCCACTTTCCACGTAAGGAAAGCCTTTGGCTAAACCCACCTCTTTGTACATGGCAAAAGTATCCGGATGCACAAATTCTGCGACCTCTAGGTGCATTTTGGTAGGTTGCAGGTATTGACCGATGGTCAGCACATCGCAGCCATGCTCCAGCAAGTCATCCATAATCTGGAAAACTTCGTCATGCGTTTCGCCCAAACCGACCATAATGCCCGATTTGGTGCGTTTGCCGTATTCCTTGATGCGTTTGATTTGTTCCAGGCTGCGCTCGTATTTCGCTTGCGGGCGTACTTTGCGGTAAAGGGTTTTCACGGTTTCCATATTGTGCGAAACCACCTCCTGACCCGCGCTAATCATGCGTTCCAGCGCTTCCCAATTGGCTTTTACATCCGGGATTAAACTTTCTATCGTGGTTTCTGGAGAGACTTCTTTAACCTTTCGGATGGTTTGATACCAAATTTCCGCGCCCCGATCTTTGAGTTCATCCCGATTTACCGAAGTAATAACGGCATGTTTCACCTGCATCAGGAAAATAGCTTCAGCAACCCGGCGTGGCTCGTCTTCATCATACTCACTTGGGCGACCGGTTTTCACGGCACAAAAAGAACAGGAACGCGTGCAGGTATTTCCCAAAATCATAAAAGTAGCAGTACCCGCGCCCCAGCATTCGCCCATATTCGGGCAGTTACCACTTTGGCAAATGGTATGCAAATTAAATTCGTCAACAAGATTGCGAACTTTCTTATAATTTTCGCCAATCGGCAGCTTTACGCGCAACCAATCCGGGCGTTTTTTTCGTTGCTCAACAGATTCTACAATCGGCAATTCTACCATGCTATTTTGTTTTGGCAACAAGCTTCAGAAAGCAGGCAGCAAGAAAGACAAAATTCCAAGCAATCTTGCAGCTTGATACTTGTACTTGTAGCTAAAGAAACACTACCAACGCTTTCCGAGTTGCAAATTTAGAAACAAATTGATAAAAAGTGGCGTGTTTTCAGCATTCTTCACTTGTGGCGATTCTACCATGATGGGTACTTTTCTAAAGTAAAAATCCACCATAATTCCGGCATCAAGCGCTTTGACAAATTCATCAAAGGCTCCCCAATCAAAATGTATGGCTACTTTAGCATTGCCACCGGGCATGAGACCAATTTCATCCAAGCCCTTGGTAAAACCCGATGAGCCATATATATTATTAATATTTAAAAAGTAATCGGCATTATCTTCCGAGAAACGCTCACTGCGAATCGTAGGCTCGCCTCCGCCGGTATCCGGAAAGCGCAACAAATCGAGGTAATAAGGCTTGAGTAACCCTAAAGAAGGTCCAAGTGCATAACTTGCACCGATCGCCAGCCCCCGCCGCTTGGCTTTTTATGAAAAATAGCGTTTTTCGCCAAAGCTCAGCCGCAACGGAATAAAGTTATTTTGCTTACCAAAAATAAACGCCCGCGAAATCCGGTTGGTGGACGGAGAGCGAAATTCAAAACTCTGGCGAAACTCTTTCGGGTGTTTGATTTCACCGATTTCGATGCCCCAGAACTGCGTTCTATAGTAAGTTTTCAGCGTACCAAAATCTACCCCCAATGAATACCCACCGGTATGCAGTTTAAAATTAACTGCAAATTCTTTATTGTAAACGATACCTTTCTGGTTGTCGTAATAATTTTGCCCGGAGACAATCACCTCCTGCGCCACCGTCGGAGCAGCAAAAGCGATACACATGGCGATAAAAAGTAGAAGCTTGCCCATATTCTTCATTAAATATTGATGATATTTGATGGACTCTTCCGTTAGTCGAACGGAAAACGTGTAATTCCAGCTAATTTAGGAAAATAATTCATCAAAAGCCATACTTAACCAAATTATTCTTGGAAAGTTGTCGCTTTTGTCAAATCCTTGCCATATGCACCTGCTCATTTACACCCCGATCATTACGCCCCGTGTCCAATACGCCTGGGAGGTGTTGCTGCATTATGCTTTACACACGGAATTTTTGCTTACCAGCGATCACACCGTTTATAAATCGGCACAGGTTGCTAAGATTAATTACAGTAATCAACGGCTTTTAACAAAAGAAGTTTTCATTCCGCAAGGAAACCTCTTGCTCGAAGCCGACATTCGACCACAATCGCTCAGCGTTTTTCAACACGAAGGATTACCAGCTTTTTTTCAACAAAATACACCCGATACCGATTTTCCTTTTGATCTGCCGGCATTGGCATTTTATCTGGTCAGTAGATATGAAGAATATTTGCCATTTGAATCCGATGCACACGGACGCTTTGAAGCCCCACAAAGCCTGGCTTTTCAACATCATTTTTTGCAACAGCCGCTGGTGAACGAGTGGGCGCTGCGTTTATGCGAATTATTACAACATTTATTCCCACAACTAAATATCACCAAACCGGATTATCACTTCACACCAACTTATGATCTTGATCTGGCTTGGGCGTACTGTCATCGGGGCTGGCTGCGCACCTTGGGCGGATACGGGCGCGACCTTTTCAGAGGAGATTTTAAAACTTTGAGGCGTCGTTGGCGCGTGCAACAAGGACAAGAACAAGATCCTTTTTTTACTTATAATTTTTTACAAAATTTACACGAAAAACATCAAATTGAACCCTATTTATTTATTTTATTAGGAAATTATGCTATTTATGATAAAAATATTCACTACAAAAATAAATATTTTCAAAAATTAATTCAACATCTAGCACTACATTATCAGGTCGGGATTCATCCTTCTTATGCCTCCAATGAAAACACTACCCGATTGCGAGAAGAAGTTCGACGCCTTTTTAACATTATTGGCGAGCCGGTGGTACGCAGTCGACAACATTTTTTAAAATTGAAGTTTCCGCAGACCTACCAAAACCTACTAGCGCTGAACATTTATGCGGATTATAGCCTTGGATATGCATCCGCCATTGGCTTTCGTGCCAGCATTGCGCAGGCGTATCCCTGGTATGATTTATCGCAAGAGACCAAAACGCCTTTGTTATTACATCCCTTCCAAGTCATGGACGTAACATTAAAAGATTATTTAAAGCTTAGTCCGCAGGAAGCCAAAGCGGCAGTAAGTTTTATGCTGGAAAAAATTCGCGCAGTCGGTGGCACCTTCTCTCCACTTTGGCACAATAGCTCCCTTTCTGACGTGGAAGGCTGGACCGCCTGGCGGCGGTTGTATGAAGAAATTGTAGAAATGGCAATAGAAATGGCTTAGATTTTGGAAACCTAAAGGGATTAACCTATTTTAGAGCCGTTTTGTAAAAGTGCTGATTGTCGGCTATCAATGCCTGGCATTGCAATCATTAGTTTTGATATAATCGATTGAATTTTATTAAAAAAGTATAATAAAATCACTATAAACATCATAAAACCCTGTAAATTCTGTTTATGATTTTTAATTTAAGTGAACAAAATAGTATTGCGAATCGCTTCTTGTCGGAATTGCGTCATGTACAGATTCAAAAAGATCGCATGCGTTTTCGACGCAATCTGGAGCGTTTGGGCGAGGTACTTGCTTACGAAATTAGTAAGACCTTGACATACAAGCCTGTAGAGGTTGAAACCCCACTGGGTACTGCGAGCGTAGCGCTACCCGATCAACCGTTGGTACTGGCAACAATCCTGCGGGCGGGGCTACCGCTGCATCAGGGTTTGCTAAATTATTTTGATTATGCCGATAATGCTTTTGTTTCTGCGTATCGCAAGAATCATAAAGACGGCACCTTTGAAATTCATTTAGAATATGTATCCTGTCCGGAACTGGAGGGTAGCGTGTTGATCCTGTGTGATCCGATGCTGGCGACTGGTGCCTCTATGGGATTGGTAGCCAAGGCTTTACACGAGCATGGCACCCCAAGTCAATTGCATTTTGTAACGGCGATTGCCTCCACCTATGGTTTAGAACATATCGAACGGCTGTACCCGGAAGCACATATCTGGATGGGAGCCTTGGATGAAGAGCTTACCGCAAAATCTTATATCGTACCGGGTTTGGGCGATGCGGGCGACCTGAGCTACGGCCCAAAAGTACAGGAGTAAGGCGATGGGGTGATTTTGCTGGTATATTACCCTATAAACCAATCACCCCATCACCCCATCACCCTATTTCCCCATCTACCTGGCTGCCCGAATAGTTGTCGTTTCCTGAATCCAACAGCCTACCGTGTAGCTGTCTCCTTCTTTCAAGCTCCGCTGGAAAATATCTTCTACACTCGGCATATATTGGCTATAGCGATTGATCCACTTGTTGGCTTCTGCTGCTACGCTAGCATCCACGCGTTTGGCACGGTTCCACATATCAATAGCGGGCCACACCACGATTTGACTATCCCAACCACGACCCGGACCACACAAAGGACCACTCGACGCATACAAACGCCCGATGAGGATGTACGGCTCCCCCCACCCTGGATTAGCATCTGCCGCACGCTGTGCATACTGCCGTGCCCGGGAATAATTTTTCAGGTGGGAATAATAAATCCGGGAAATGGTGAGTAATATTTTGCCTTTCCGGTTACCATCTTTTTCCTCGGCAGCCGCCTTCTCATAATTCTGAATGGCGCAGGTATAATCATTCTCTTCCAAACATTTATTGGCAACGCTAAGCGGCCCCGTACCGGCAGTCGTCGTAGAGCAATTCTGATTACCAGCTGCTACTACTTCGGCAAATCTGGCATTGGTATCATCACAGCCCCCCCAACGCATCCACGTATAAGCTTCCCGAATAATATCACAATCCGTTTTAGCTGTTGCAAAATCTTCATAATATTTATTCACATAATAATTGCAATCATAAAATCCGCGTACGGTTTCAAACGCGGTGAGCCGATCCGGGGCAAACTGCTCAATGATACGCCAGCGTTCACAGTCTTTATCTTTACAATTGGCAAGCCCATTGGTAAGAATATCGCGTATTTGTTGTTGATATTTCTGGGCTTCTGCCATCGGAATTTTATTCTCAAAATATAAATCAGTTAATAAAGCACTAAATGGATTTAATACAAAATCGGGCGTTTTTAAGCCATGTTTATCTACCGTTTGCTTAAAAAGCTGATATGCTTGTAATGGTGTACCGTAACTCGGGTATTTATAATAAATATCAAATGCTTTACGTGCAGCCGCATAAGCATCATTGGGGTAGCAACGCTCCATTTCATCATACATGATAAAAACAGAATCCACATACGTCCTGATTTGGGTAGAATCTTTAGTCTGGGTCATAAAATATTCATAAAAACGCACCCCATCATTAAATACGGTAGCACGTTTGCCATCCGCAGCAGGCGCTTCATTATATACCATCCGCCAATAATTATATGCCGACTTCCAATCATTTACTTTTAAAAAATCGCGATATAATACATAATTGGTAGATGCCTGGTCAGGATCGCGGGCATCACTAAATTTTTTGCAAGGGCTCAGATTGGCATCAGCGGTAGGCTGGGGCGTGGTCGGTTGGGTAGATGGTGTGGGTTGGGTAGTGGTTTGTTGCCCGGTTTTGGGCGAGCAACCTGCCAGCAGCGCTAGCAAACTCCCACAGATTAGCAATGATTTTCCAATTTTCATGGCAGCTTACTTTTTTTAGTTCAAAAAAATTAACGGAGGAAATGTTCAGAAACAGCAGAAGCTTTGCCCGATTGCCGGAACAAAGCTCCTACTGGTTTATAAAGGATTGATTATGAGCATCAATCCACCATTTTATTAGTTAGAAAAACTAGCTCGAACCGTTTCACCAATCCAGCAGCCCACCTTTACCTGGTCGCCGGGATTAATTTTCCGCATGAAGCCGTCCTCGCGGGTTGGCTTAGAGTCGGCATAACGACCAATGCGCTCATTCGCATCACCGGATACATCACTGTCAATGGATTTAGCATAAGACCACTTTTCCATTGCTGCCAAAATCGCCAGGCGAGCGTCCCAGTTGCCGTCGCCACAATCACGGCTGGTACGGGCATACATATCTCCGATTAGAATATATGGCTTACCCCAACCACTCTTTAAACTGGCTGCTTTACGCGCGTTTTCACGGGCAGTGCTGTATTGACCAAACTGATAGGTTTGAATGTAAGCAATGCTATAGTAAAACTGCGCTTTCTTATCATTATCCGTTTCTTTTTCAATAGCCTCTTTATACTTTTCAACCGCCTCGGAGTACTTGCCTTCCTGTTGTAGGGTAGCTGCATAGTAACCCGGATTCGTAGTACGCAGTACGCGCTCTAAGCTATCATTGATGGTTTTTGCCAATGCCTGGTATTTATCATGAATCATTACCAGCGTAGCATCGGTAGAGTCGCAGCCTTGTTGACGCAGCTTGGAATAAACGTACTTCACTACTTCCAGGTCATTTGGATTTTTTTCAAAGCTGGGAACCAACTGCTTTTTGAAATAGTCGCAATCGAATACTTCCTCTGCAATCGGTGCCATGTGATTTTCCATGACGGTGTGTGCTGATTGGTAATACTGACCATATTGTTTGTTGTTCTTGATATTATGATCAGCAATAGCATTCAGTTTGTCCGTCATCATAACTACTTCGTCCTTGCTTATTTGCTTATTTTTGTACAAGTAAACCATCAACTGTCCTAGTGGGTCAAATACAATATATTCTGTTGCGTTCCCACCTTTGTCTATAGCTGCCTTGAATACATCATACGTTTGTTTACTGATTCCATAATCCGGTAAGTAGTAAAACATATCGTACCCCTTGCGTCCGAGGAGAAATGCTTCATTTTTATAGCATTGAATCTGCTCGTCATAAAGGCGCAAAACGGTAGCTGCATATTCTTTTTTCTTGGCGGCATCTTTTTCTTTGTTGTGCATAGCCTGATAAAGAATGCGACCGTCAGAGTAATGTAATGCAGTTTGACCATTGGCTGCCGGTGCAATATCGTAGGCGATTTTCCAGTGATCAAAAGCAATTTTGAAATTTTCGGCATCTAATTTTTCCAAATCTGCCACCTGTTTGCCCTTTACATATTGGCGGTAGATAGAGTGCGCATTTTCTGCTTCCTCTTTTTTTGGAGCATTGTTCCAGTTAGCGCATGGATTCTGCGCTTGCGCAGAAAACGCCAGGGAACCAGTTAACACTGCTGCTATAGCAATACGGAATAGCATTTTCATAATTTTAACCAAATTTGCGTTTAAAAAACCAAGTATTGTCGTTCAAAGTAAATCCTAAAGTCATCCGAATGAAAGTCTCACGTACGGCATCCGGCAAACCAAATTGCCCGCCTTCCACACTCAGGTTGATAAAAGAAACCTGCTGACGAGGCAGAATAATCGGGAAGCCTGCTCCCAAAGTCAGACTATATTGTTTCAACTGCTCCCCCGAGACAGTCCGTGGGTCAGTAGCGTATATGAAGCCCAGGCGATAACGCACCCGGCTCAAATAAGCATTGTAAGAATTAAAATCTGGTATCCACTCTAACCCTACGCCCAAACGATTGGCATCAAGAAAATCAATACTTTCTTCTTTTCCCTCGTTGCGATATTCACTCCAGGAAGCTGCGCTGTACTCAGCGCCTATCTTGAATTTATTAGGCTGCTCATAGGTCAAGCCAGCTGTCCAATGAGCCGGCAGTGTACCTTTACCGGTTTGATTGTTAATGTTTACCAAAGTATCAATGGGGGTATAAAAATTATTTCGAATAAAAAGTTGGCTGAAGTTGGTGTTAAAATTAGTAGCATTGCTGCCATACACCCCTAAAGTTAGCCGCTGACGAGCGCTCTGCGTTTTGTTGATCTTACCAAATTCCAATGTATATTGCACCCCGGCATCCCAAATAAAGCCATTTACACTGGTCTCATTGTTGATTTCAGTACCATAGGCAAGTTCAAGGCTGTCAAATTCTACGCGAAGATTATTGGTGATTTTCCCAAAAAAATAGCCGGCATTAATACCCGCAGCAAGATTTTTATGTTTTACACCTAGTCCCCAGTTGAGGCGATACGTCCCCCCATTCCCTTTGAAAATATTCGTAGTCAATTCCACATCGCCAGGCTGCTGCACCTCTGCACGGATATCATAGCCCACGGTGGAAAAAGGCTGCAAGGACAAAGCCATACCCAAATCCCAGGGGGATTTGTTTTGATCTAATACCCGACTAATCGGATTAATGAGGGGAAAGCCCAGGGCGAGGTAATTGAGATTACCTGTCCAAAGATTGGTGCTATTGTTTTGGTCGCGCAAATTGGCATATCTCCCGTAAAAACCTATTTCAAAAGCTGTAGATTGTAAATAAGCCAACGAGGCAGGGTTCTGTAGATTCAAGTGATACGGATCATTAAAAGCTGCGCTCAGACCAGCCATCCCACCAGTTGCCGCCAGATTTTGACTGACTAAGTCCCCCAATCCAAAACGAGAATATGGAGAGTTGCCCTTCGGAAAAATCGCAGTACTCTGCGCCATTAGCATTCCCACCGTTAAGCAGGTAATTAGCAAAACAACAATCCTTTTACTACGATTCAACATTATAGTTTAAAATTTTATTCAGCCCTTGTAAGACTAAATTTGGATTTACAAATATCTGGCTTTTCAAACTTTTTACAAAGAAATCGGCGTCTCCACCGGTTAAAATAACGTTAATCTCTCCCCATTCGCTTCTGCACCAGTCAATTATTCCTTCTATCTCCAAAATTGCCCCCCACTGGGCACCATTTTGCATGGCTGACTGGGTACTATAACCAATTAAATTTTCCGTTTCTGCCATTTTTACCAAAGGTAATTTTGCAGTAAAATGATGCATGGCTTTGAGCCGCATCTCCAGTCCAGGTGCGATATTTCCACCAAGGTAAACGCCCGCTTTCGTCAAAAATTCATAGGTAATGCAAGTACCGGCGTCAATTGCCAGGCAATTTTGGTAGGGAAACATATCGAATGCACCCACTACTGCTGCAATTCGGTCTTTTCCCAGTGTTTCCGGTGTTCTGTAAGCATTTTGAATCGGTAAAGGTGTCTGCGTGTCCAGTCGGATGAAGAAGCAATTTTTTTCTAAAAAATCAATAATTACAGTAGGAACATCTCGCCCCACATTCGATAAGATGACATTTTTGACCTTTTGGTTGGTTGTCAATGTAATTAATTTTTCAAGATCCCATTCCTGCCAGGTCTGCCGCTCCAAGAGCTGCCCCTCCCGATAAATGCCAAGCTTGATCCGGGTGTTACCGATGTCTATTGTTAGATTCATTTTTTCAATATACCGATTGCCGATGTGCTAATTTGCTGATACCTTGGATGACTGGCAAATTGGCACATCAGCAAATTAATCAATGTCTGAAGTGCCGGATACCCGTCATAACCATCGCCATGCCATGCGCATCACAATAATCTACACTATCCTGGTCTTTGATGGAGCCACCGGGCTGAATGACTGCGGTAACGCCCGCGCCATCTGCAATTTCTACACAATCGGGGAAAGGGAAAAACGCATCCGACGCCATGACTGCGCCCGTAAGGTCAAAACCAAATGCCTTCGCCTTGGCAATCGCCTGCTTCAATGCATCCACCCGCGAGGGCTGACCGCATCCCATACCAATCAGTTGATGATTTTTAACCAGAGCGATTGCATTGGATTTCAAGTGCTTACAACATTTATTTGCAAACAGCAAATCACTGATTTCCGTCATTGTGGGCGACTTTTGAGTCACCGTTTTCAAATCAGCTGCGGTTTCAATTTTCAAATCGGTATCTTGCTCAACCACGCCATTTAACAGGCTGCGAAAACTGCGCGGACGAACAAAAAAGTCTTTGATTTTCAGTAAGATACGATTTTTTTTCGCAGATAACAACTCTAGTGCATCCGCTTGAAAATCCGGCGCAATCAGCACTTCATAAAATAATTCGTCAATTTCCTTGGCTGTCGCCAAATCTACGGACCGGTTGCATACAAAAATTCCCCCGAAAGCCGACACGTTGTCGCATTCCAGCGCTGCTTTCCAGGCTTCGAGCAAGGTTGGGCGTGTTGCCACGCCACAGGCATTGGTATGCTTCAGAATAGCAAAAGTGGGCGCTTCCTGCAAAAATTCGCGCATGAGTTGCACCGCTGCGTCAATGTCCACCAGATTGTTATAAGAAATGGCTTTGCCGCTGAGCTTGTCAAAAATCTTATCAAAATCGCCAAAGAAAACGCCGTTTTGGTGCGGATTTTCGCCATAGCGCAAAATATCGGAGCGGTGAATGCTGTATTTGAATGCTACATCTGCCGTGCCTTCGTTGAAATAATTAAAAATAGCAATATCATAATTGGAAGAAACTTTAAAGGCGCGTCGCGCCAGTTCGTGCCGGTCTTTCAGGCTCATGAATCCCTGCTTCTCTTCCAATAATTTTTGTAAAATCGAATATTCTTCCTTGGAAGGTACAACTACCACACTTTCGTAGTTCTTTGCCGCAGCACGAATCAAGGAAACCCCGCCAATGTCAATCTTTTCAATGATTTCTGCTTCATCGTCGGTCTCTGCTACCGTTTGCTCAAATGGGTATAAATCTACAATTACCAGATCAATCTCCGGGATCTCGTATTGTCGCAACTGAGTGAGGTGCCCTTCCTCGCGGCGGGCGAGAATGCCCCCAAAAACTTTAGGGTGCAGGGTTTTTACACGCCCATCCAGAATGGAGGGATAAGAAGTAAGGTTTTCTACGGCTTCTACCGGAATTTCCAGCTTTTGAATGTAAGCATGTGTGCCACCGGTGGAATAGAGCTGAACCCCGAGTTCATGCAATTGGCGAATGATAGGTTCCAAACCATCTTTAGAATAGACGGAAATCAGCGCAGATTGTATCTTTTTTGCAGCCATTTTAAATTGTGTTAATGTGTTTGTGCGTTCTTGTGTTCCTGTGCACGCTGTACACGAACACATAAACACCTGAAGACATGAGCACAAAATTTGAAGCCGCAAAGGTAAGTAGATTGGGTGAAGGGGTGATAGAATCGTTCATTGATTTTTCCACAAATAGACACTAATTCATTGTGATTCAGAATAAAATCGAATGTTGAGCGCACTTGAAGTACGCCCAACAAGATTTTTAAAATTTATTTTGGGCAGCACCTTTCCTATTTTTTTGCTTGTGCTTTTCCATTTTTGCCTGGCGCTGCTTCTGCTTGGCAGCTTTCAACTCCTGATGTTTTGTGTATTGTTCTTGCGTAAGCACCGATTTCAGTTCAGCTTCGCGGGTATCAGCGATTTGTTTCATTGCTTCGCGATTTGCCTGCTTTTCAGTCTTAGCTTCAGTGCGGCGTTCTTTGGCTTGTTCAGCGTATTTCTTGTTGATGGTTGCCACCTGCGCTTTTTGTTCTTCACTGAGATTGAGGTCTTTTGCCATCCGCTCAGTTTGATTTTCTACACGTTCATCCACCGTTTTACGGGCTTGTCCTTGCTGCGCAAAAACGCACAGCGGCACTAAAGCCAGCACTAACACAACGATCTTTTTCATATGTCTGTCCTTTTTAAATTTGTTGATACTATTTTGACTCCGAAAGAGATCGAAAGTAACAGGTGGGTTTGGTTAGGTTTTTGTTAAAAAGGAAAGCAAACTTTTTAAAGCAATTAAGGCTTTCTAAAGTGATGGTTTAAATGCTGTAAATTATACGTTCCAAAATTGGCTACTAAACCACGGACGTCGGCAATTCTCCTGTCCACTCCGCCTCTACAATTTCCGGGCTGGAATGAAACATTTGTAAAACTTTAATATTATAATTGCCGACCGCGATCGTATGCCCTACCTTTGGCATCGTGTCAGAAGTATTGAGCAGTAAGCCTGACAGGGTCAGGTAATCCCCTTCTACCGGCAGCGCTTCCGGCAGGAATTCGTTGATCTCATCGATAGGATTTTGCGCTAGAATCCGGTATGTCTTTTCCGCAATTTTATCCACAATGGGCAGTTCGCTATCGTATTCGTCCTGAATTTCGCCCACCAACTCTTCAATAATATCTTCCAACGTGACAATCCCCACCGTACCACCGAATTCATTCACCACCACCGCAAATTGCAAGCGTTCTTTTTGAAACGTTCGCAACAAGTTCATAATCTTACGATTGGTATTGACAAAAATAATGGGGCGGAGCATGTCCTGCAACGTCTTATTTGTAGGCGAGAGGCGCTCCGTGAGCAGGTCCTTCGTCATCACAATACCCAAAATATTGTCAATCGAGTCGCGGTAAACCGGATAACGGGAATACCCTTCATTTAAAGCTTCTTCCATGACTTCCTCCAAGGGTGTTTCCACATCGAACGCCACAATTTGCGTACGCGGACGCAGGATATGCTTCACCAATCGGTCGTCAAAATCAAAGACATTTTGAATCAATTCTCTCTCTGACGATTGGATGGCTCCTCCCTCGGCACTTTCGGCAATGATCAGGCGTAATTCCTCTTCTGAGTGAATTTCCGCATGCGGAATCGGCTGAATACCAATGAGTTTTAAAACAAAATTTGCAAACCCATTCAGCAACCAGATAAAGGGTCGGAATATGAAATAAAAAAATCGCAGCGGTGAGGCTATCCACAGCGTAGTGCTCGTCGGAAAACGAATAGCCAGCGACTTGGGCGCTAACTCGCCGAAAACAATATGCAGCACCGTGATAAGCGCAAAAGAAGTGGGCAAAGCAATCTGATGTGCGGTTTCGTCGCTCATTTGTACCCCAATGGCATGCATGGTATTGATAATGATGCGCGACACCACGCCCTCACCAATCCAACCCAAGCCCAGGCTCGCCAGGGTAATCCCTAATTGCGTGGCTGCCAGGTGGGCATCGAGGTGTTCAACAATAAATTGCGCGATTTTTCCGCTGAAGCTATTACCAGCTTTGACCTGCAATTGGGAAGCCCGAACTTTCACAATTGCGAATTCTGCTGCAACGAAGAACCCGTTGAGCAATACTAAAAACAGGGTAAGAAATATGTCGAATAACATGTAGTCGTAAATCGTTTTTTGGGTCAATCAGGTTAACCAGGATTGACGTTCCTGCAAAATAAGCGAATTTTTATCAGATTTTTACAGATTTGCTATTTCTGCTTTAATAAAAGAGTAGCAGCGGGATGGAGTTCATGCTATTCTCAAAGTAAGGGGGTGGCTAACAAAATTATACTTCTTTTTTATAAAGTTCAATTTTTCTTCCATCGGGGTCTTGTATAAGCGCAACTGTGCCCCAATCAGTCGAAGTAGGTTTTGACAATATCTTTACATCGTGTTGAAGCAGTGTAGCTAATGTTTGATCAAAATCTCGTATTTGAAAGCCCAGGCGCAATGTTGAATCTGGCTTCACCTGGTCGCTGCGCAACGGATAAATTTCAAAAACAGTTTTATCAATCGTTGTTGTATAATGAAGTGGTCCTTTACTGTGTTGATGGTATTCAAATTTTAAACCAAGGAGTGAATAAAAATTCGCAAGTATCTGTGGATCAATTGTTTGAATAACCAGCAATTTTATTTCCACTTATTTAATTATTCATTTCCTTATCATTATTTTTTTCATTGTCCACTACCAAGCCGCCCAGCAAGAGCATGGCAATTTGTTCATACAATTGCTCCGGCGTTACATTGCGTTCGGGTTTGTACCAATCATAAAGCCAGCGTACCGAAGAAAAAATGGTGTATAATGCTGTAAATGCATCCAATTTTTTGAATTCGCCCCGATGAATGCCCGCTTCGATAATTGCCTGAAAACGAGCTTCATAGTCACGACGCATCGCTTTAAATTCACTGAGAAAAGGCTCGCTGAGGTGTCGCCATTCATCGTTGAAGGCGGTCACCGACGTAACATCTTCCGTAGCAATGTAAATATGCATCCGCAACAACGCTTGTACTTTTTCGGTAGCAGAAGCGTTCATTTGCTCTACTTTCTGCATTTCCTCATGGAAGCGCCGGGCATTTTCAAAACAAATATCACGCAGAATTTCCTCCTTCGAGCCGATGTGATTGTACAAACTAGACGCTTTCAAATGCACGGTTTCCGCCAGATCACGCATAGATGTAGCCGGGTACCCCTTATCACGAAAGAGTTTTGCCGCCGCTTCAGAAATAATTTGCCGCTTGGTTTTTTCTACAATGGTATTCATGTTTTCAGGTTTTCTTGTGTTCAAGTTGCCGATGTAACGTGTACGTGTAGGATGACACAAACACTGGAGCACATCGAACCTGAACACAATCGTCAAGCATCAAAATCAACCACGACGCGCTGCGTTACCGGGTGCGACTGGCAGGTGAGAATATAGCCCGCCGCCAGTTCATCGGGCTCTAGCGCATAATTTACGTCCATATCTACTTTACCTTCTACCAGTTTGGCACGACAGGTACAGCACACGCCGCCTTTGCAGGCATAAGGTAAATCGGCACCGGCTTTTAGCGCACCGTCCAAAATACTGTCGCCGGAAGACAATAAAGAAAAGTGAAATGTATTACCATCCAGCGTTATTTGAACTTGTGCTTCAAAACCAGTGCTGACATGGCTTACCGCTTTTTTTTGCCCGTTTTTGGCAACACCGGTTGTGAATAACTCTACGTGAATTTTCTTGCGTTCCACGCCGCGTTCGAGCAGCAAATCCCGAATTTCTTCGTTCATTTCCTGCGGTCCACAAATAAAAAACTCATCTACTTCGTTGACATCCAACAATTTAGAGAAAAAAGTTTCGCATTTTTCTGCACTGATCCGGCCAGTAAACAAATCGCTGCCCGTATGCTCCCGACTTAGAATATGATGTACACTCAGCCTGCCCAGGTATTCATTTTTTAAGCCTTCAATCGCCTCGCGGAACAAAATAGAATCCGTAGCCCGATTGCCATAAAATAAAGTAAACTGGCTTTTGGGCTCGGTTTGTAATCCGGTTTTTAAAATGGATAAAATAGGGGTAATCCCACTACCTGCGGCAAAGGCGACATAATGTTTCTCGTTGTTTTTATTTAGTTCCGTATAAAAATTGCCCATCGGCGTCATCACTTCCAACGCATCACCGATTTTTAAAATTTCATTCGCCAGGGTCGAAAATTTGCCCCCCTCCACTTTTTTCACGGCTACGCGCAACTCACCTTCCAGAGGGCTGCTGCAAATGGAATAGGAGCGCCGCACTTCCTCGCCGCCTAATGTTGTTTTCAAAGTCAAGTACTGACCCGGAACAAAGTGGTACAATTCAGCCAAATCTGTTGGCACTGCAAAAGCTACTGATACACAGTCACTTGCTTCCCGTCGGATATCTTTTATCCTTAATGTATGAAATTTGGGCGTCATGGAAAAAGTTTGACAATTTGGAGGTTCAGATAGCTAAAAATTATTGCTTTGTAACTTCAGAATCTCCAAACTAAGAATACGAATGAACGTTCGTTTGCAAAAGTACAAAATTTATAGGAATAATTGGGCGAGAAAAGAAACGGTAGAGATTAAAGTGTGAATGATGAAAACAGCCTAAAGGCTGCACGACAAAAAAGTGTACGCCGACTATAGTCGAGGTACACTTTTTTATCAGATAAAAATAAAACAAGCATTACGCCGTAGCGCTAGCCGTAGCGTTGATATGGCGCATCAAGCTGCTCTTGAGGTTGGATGCTTTATTCTTGTGCCAGGTGCCACGTTTTGCCAATTTATCGATCATGCTGATCACTTTTGGCAAGAATTTTTTCATTTCGTCCGTGTCCGTCATGGTACGCAGACGCTTAATGGCGCTACGCGTGGTTTTCTTATAAAAACGATTGCGCAGTTTTTTGGACTCACTTTGGCGAATACGCTTTAATGCTGATTTATGATGTGCCATTTTTCAATGTACGATTTCTGATTTACAAATGACAATTGCGATTCCAAACTCAGATGAGAGCCTGGTCATTTTTCGGAGTGCAAATATAGTGCTTTTCGACTAATTTAAAAATAACCCGACGATTTTTTTCTTAAAAAGAACGCAACGGTCCAGCCAATATCCTGTCTTTCTCTTTATTTACAATCAAAATCTGGTTTTAAAATGAAGCATCTAGCCGGACTTGTAATCTTATTTTGCCTGGCGAGCCCTATGATGGCACAATCCAACGTGGATGGTAAGACCGAGCAATTGTATCAATTAGCGGCAAGCGATCTGAAAAAATTTGCCGAAACAATTGCAGGTAAAAGTAAAAGCGACTTCAAACGCACCCAGAACATCGTGACCTGGCTGGCTAAAAATTTTGCCTGGACTTACACTGATTATCAAAAGCGTACCGTGCAAGATATCATTCAGCGGCGTGGTGGCAACTGCAATGAACTGGCAATTGTGTCCATCGCTTGTATGAAAGAATTGGGTATTCAGTATCGCCGTGTTCGGGAAATCAATTTACATAAAGAGACCGAACGACGACAGCAGGATGCAGCTAAACTTGTACTGGAAAAAGGCAATCGTATGTCGGTTTTTGGTTGGCGACACAATGATCATGTGTGGATTGAGGTATTTGACCCTAAGACCAATCGCTGGTTTCCGGCTGATCCTTCGCTGGGCGTAGTGGGCGAAACCGAATGGCTGGCAGCACGCTATGGATTTGGCAAACGTTTTACACTCGATCCTTCGTCTGAAGATATGATCGCGCCTTTTGCGGTTTTTGCGTTGGATGATAAAGGGAATGTCGTTGAGGACCGTACGCAACATTATGCAGTTGAAGGTTTCAACCAATTGTACAAGAATAAATTAGCTCAACTTCCCTCCTGGAAGCAATGGCAGCAAGGCGTTGCCCTGCTTGCGCCTCAAGCGAATGAAGCATTTGCCGGGAAAACCAATTTACACGATTATACCGAAGCTATTCACCAATTGTGGCAAACTTATCAGCAATTAAAACAAGAATATATGGCATTGAAGTAAACGGAATCGTTGTACTGTCCCCAGAATATTCACGATAATTGACCGGGTTATTCAACATCTTACCTATTTTCGCCGTTGATGCGAAATAAAATCCTCATGCTAATTCGATTCCTGACCCTATTTGCTTTGTTGCTAACCGCACCTTTATTTGCCCAAACCAACCTGACTCAGACCATTCGTGGTAAAGTGACTGATGCCGATACCGGTCAGCCGCTTGCCAGTGCAACGGTACAAATTATTGAAAATCAAGTCGGTACAACAACCGATTCACTCGGTAATTACCGTTTGATCAACGTACCCGTCGGGCGCTATCGCTTGCAGGCGAGCTATGTTGGCTACCAAACCCTCACCATTACTGAAATTCTGGTAGAATCGGGTCGGGAAGTGATTCAAAACATCGAACTCAGCGAACAAGCCACGCAGGTGGACGAAGTGGTGGTGCGGGCTTCCCGCGAAATGACGCAGCCCGTGAGTGTGAAATCTTTAACGATTGAAGAGGTGCTGCGTTTCCCGGCTACTTTTTACGATCCGGCGCGCCTGGCAACGGCTTTCGCGGGAGTAGTGGGCGACAACGACCAGGCAAACGGCATTTCCGTGCGTGGTAATTCCCCCAATGGCTTGCTCTGGCGATTGGAAGGCGTGGATATTGTCAATCCCAATCATACACCAAATGCGGGCACTTTCAGCGACCGGGTGACTGCCAACGGCGGCGGCGTCAACATTCTGAGTGCACAAATGCTGGGCACTTCGACTTTTTACAGCGGCGCTTTTCCGGCGGAATACGGTAACGCGCTCTCGGCGGTGATGGACATGCGTTTGCGCACCGGCAACGACCAAAAACATGAAACCATTGCGCAGATTGGCTTGATCGGCATTGATGTTGCCAATGAAGGTCCGTTTTCCCAAAAAGGCGGCGCTTCTTATTTGTTTAATGCGCGGTATTCGACCGTAGGCTTGTTGGGAGAATTAGGACTTGATTTTGGTGGCGAAACGATCAATTTTTACGATTTGTCTTTCAATCTGAATTTTCCATTTAAAAATGGGGCGCGGCTTACTTTCTTTGGCATGGGCGGCAACAGCGAAAATATTTTTAAAGCCGAGCGGGATTCTACCGTTTGGGAATTTCAGAAAGACCGCTTTGATATTAATTTTAGGTCTTCCATGGGAGCTATTGGCACCACTTACACCCAACCCATTGGTAAACAGGCATTTTGGCGTACAGCACTGGCGTATTCTATCTTAAATAGTGAAAGGAGGGGAGAGCGACTAAATGATTTGTACCGATTAGTAAATGTTGAATCCGATGAATTATTACAAAGTAAATTATCATTACATTCTTATTTAAATTTTAAACTAAGTGCACGCTCCAACTGGCAAATCGGTGTAGTCGCCACCCAGCAAAACTTTCAGATCGAATCAGTTGAAAATCAACAGTTAACCGCATTTGGTGAAGGTGACGGAGTTTTGTTGCAACCTTATACAACCTGGCGTTATCAACTTGGTACAGCCTTGACTGCCAATATCGGTTTGCATTTATCCCATTTTACATTTAACGCCACAACCAGCGTAGAACCAAGGGCTTCGCTTGATTGGGAACTATCCGAAAAAAGAAATATCAGTATCGCCTACGGCTTGCACAGCCAATTACAACAGCCACAACTATACTTTGCACTGAATAAACTGAATGAAAATGTAGATTTTACACGCTCCCATCATGTCGTACTAGGCTATCGGGAAAAATTAAATCAATCAAGTACCCTGAATGCTGAATTTTATTATCAATCTTTATTTGATGTACCTATTTTACAGCAACCCGGCAGCACATTTTCCGCTTTAAATTTGCTTGAAACCTTTGTTAATGAGCAACTTATCAATGCAGGCACCGGTCGCAATTATGGTATTGAACTCAGCTACCAGAAATTTATTACCGACGATTTTTATTTACTCAGCAATATCACATTATACGAATCTAAATATAAAGGCAGCGACGGCATCGAGCGCGACACCCGCTGGAACGGCAATTACATCTTCAATGCGACGGCTGGCAAAGAATGGCGCTGGGCGCAAAAAGGTGGCAATATCAACGCAGTATTCGGCTTGAACGGGCGCGTGGCGTACCTGGGCGGCTTCCGCGACACCCCGATTGATGCAGAAGCTTCTTTGGATGCCGGCGAAACCATTTACTTTGAAAATCAAGCTTTTACAATTCAACAAAAAGCTTATTTCCGCACGGATCTACGATTTTATTACAAACGCAATAAAGCGAAATACAGCACGACCCTCGCGCTCGACATTCAAAATGCGACGAACGCCCAGAATGTCGCATTTAGTTACTATGATATTCAAAAACAGGCAGTTGTGATAAAAAATCAACTCGGAATCATACCTTTGTTGAGCTGGAGAATTGAGTTTTAGAAGGGTGTTATAGTGTTATGGTGTTTTTGTTCTATCTCTCCAAAACACCATAACACTATAACACTAAAACACCAAAACACCATAAAACTAAAATAAACAGACATAAACACATATGAAGAACCTAAATATTATACTTGCTATATTATTTTTATTATTCGCCATAGTGCAATACAACGACCCTGATCCATTTGTCTGGATAGCCATTTACGGCATTGTGGCGGTGGTATGCGCATTAGCGGCGTTCAAAAAATATTATATTTGGCTGATTTTGTTGGGTTTAGCAATCAGCGCAGTAGAGGCGACCACAACCATTCCCGGATTTATCGAGTGGATTCGCCTAGGTATGCCCAACATTGCCGAGACCATGAAAGCTGAAAAGCCGTACATTGAATACACCCGCGAATTGCTGGGGCTGGTATTATGCGTTGGAACACTCATTTTTCAGTATATTCAGGCGCGAAAGTTGAAAATGAATCATTGATAATATTTTTAAACCTGATAATCAATTATTTAAATCGATACAAATACATGTCTTTTTTCCACAAAATACTTGCAGCATGATAAATTAAAGTTTAACGCAATATTATATAGCTTTTAAAATAAAAACGCAAATACAACCATCAAACAACTGACAATCAATTTCATTATAAAAATAGTTAATACGCTATTATCAATTAAAATCATATTATATTACGAGTCAAAAGTAATTTTAAAGCGCTATTTTCCCTTGTAGAAAAATGTTACAAATGCATTGATTTTTATACAAAATTTTCGGGTTTAAATGTATTGCCACCAATCAACAAAGAATTAAAAATCAAATTTGTTGCCTCTAATAACCTACTCTGATCACGCAGCAATCCGCTCCTAAAGCCCCTCATTTTCCCTGTCACAAAAACACAAATAAGTTACTGGAATTCAGGTGAAATTAAACGAATTTAGTGTACTTTCAACTTGCTATCGCCAGTCACATTAATATTTTAATTTATATTATACTTGAAAGATGAGTCTTAATAATTTCCAATCAGCCAATGGATCGGAATCAAACGCAGCAACGGCGGCACCCCAGGAGGAAATTCAGCTGCTCAAAGCCGTGAATCAAGCTTTGATCTGCTTATTAAGCAGAAAAAACCTACACGAGGCTTTATCGGCGGCACTTCCGCCCATTTGCGAAGCCATTGGGTGCGACGGCGTTTACCTGCTTGAAAATATGCTGTCGGATTCTAATATGATGAGTAATCGCATTCTTTTCAGCTTACGCTGTACTGAAGGCAACTGGCAGGAATACTCCGTTGGAAATGAGCTGATTATGTTGGAAAACCGGTTTAAAGAAGCCGAGGTAGTAGGTGAATCCGCAGTTCATGCCGAACCGGCATTAAAAACCATCTTGGCACAGTTGAATATCGGCTCTTATCTGGGGTTCCGGGTATTGACACAAGATAAAGTCTGGGGCAGTATTTGGTTGGTGAGCAGGCAGGCATCCTTGCATTGGACGAAGAATCGGCATCCGATTTTAATTCCATTTGTGCGTGCAATCGGCAAGGTGATAGAATGCGAACAAGCCCAGGCACAACTGATCGCTCAGCGCGATTATTTTAAACAAATCATTGATGTAAGTCCAAATCCGATTTTTATAAAGAATAAAGAAGGTATATTATCTTTTGTAAATGAGGACTTTGCCCGAAAAAACGGGTATTCGACCGCGGAAATGATCGGCAAACCTATTGAAAATTTTATAGCGCGCCCGGAGGAGTCTGCTTACATTCGTGCCGAAGACGAACGTATTCTTAGTACTAGAAAATCAAGCATTAATACATTAAGACAATTTAGTAATCCACATACCGGAATAACGTATCATTTACTGGTGTCGAAAGCACCGCTGACCGATTTACAAGGTAATACCACAGAGGTGGTGACTATATTGACGGATATAACAGAATCGGTACAAACCAAAGAACGCCTGGCACAAGAAAAACAATTTAGCGAAACGATTACCAATCTGATTCCCGACTGGGTGC
The DNA here is from genome assembly GCA_046314415.1 of Saprospiraceae bacterium. Classification (GTDB taxonomy): domain Bacteria; phylum Bacteroidota; class Bacteroidia; order Chitinophagales; family Saprospiraceae; genus JADJNW01. Next base: position 8,068 of record JBKBWT010000011.1, on the reverse strand, counting down.
TGGTCGTCAACTTACCTAACCGACGCTTCGACTATTCCAATATACAGTATCCGGTACTGGGATTTGCCGAAACAGAAGTAGAGCATCTTTTTGAAATGTTGGTGCAGCGATTACACCCGGAAGACAAAGCCATTTCTACAAAATTTCTCGAGCAGTTGCAAACTGCTGCGACCCATAGCATCGTAGAAAAAGACTTCCGTTTACAACACAAAGATGGACGTTGGTTGCATTTTTTTGAACGTGCCAGGGTATTAAGTCGAAATGAAGCCGGTGATGTAACAACCTATTTAGCTGTTATTCAAGATATTACACCAATTAAAGCAACACAGCTTGCCCTTCAGCAAAGCGAAGCGATCCTAAAGGCTACGATTAATGCCTTGCCCGATTTAAAGTTTAAGCTTCGCAAAGACGGTACCTACCTTGAGTTCTATCAATCTGATAATGAGAATATTGTACCGTATGCCCCGCCGGCGGCGATTATTGGTAATAAGATACAGAACGTGATACCTCGGGATATCGCACAGTTTTTTGTAGATGGCATTCAGCGGGCAGTAGAACAAGGTCAGGTACAAGTACAGGAATACGAGATTAATATCCCCAATCAGGGGCTGCAATATCGGGAAGCCCGCATCAGTCCTATTAATGCAGAGGAAGTCATTGCCGTGGTACGCGATATCAGCGAACGCAAGCGCGCCGAAAAAGCCCTCAAACACAGTCAGGAACGTTATCTTAATTTCATTCAGCACAGCCAGGAAGGCATTTATTACATGAATTGCGGCAAACCCATTCCACTACATTTATCACATGATGAAATGACCGATTTGTTTTATGAGAATGCGTTCATTGAAGAATGTAATGATGCCTTGACCAAAATGTATGGACTCAGCAATGCTGAAATGCGTGGCAAAAAAGTGATTGAATTTCACAGCGGCGCACATTTTGAACAAAATAGAACTTCCTTTAAAAATTTAATAAAAAATAATTTTCAAGTAATAAATGAGGAAACGATTGAAGTAGATGTAAATGGCAAGGAGCATTATTACTTGAATAATGGAATTGGTATTATAGAAAACAATCATTTGATTGGTTTTTGGGGCACTCAATTTGATATTACCGAACGTAAGTTGGCGGAGGAGGCACTGCGCAAAAGTGAAGCCTGGGCGAATTTGATTTTCGATAGCACGACCGATTTAATGTTTTTAATGGAAGTTGTATCATTAGAGGTGTATCGTTGCGTGCGCGTGAATCCTGCCTATATAAAACTCACCGGCATACCCTACGAGCAACTGTTAGGTAAAACCCCTGCCGAAATCTTGCCGCCAGAGTCTGCCCAATTTGTCATTGAACGTTATCAGGAAGCCATCCGGCTGAAGCATCATATAAGCTACGAAGAAACCGTACGCATTGGCGATCGGATTATCATTGTTGAAACTTACCTCACTCCCATCTTTAATGAAGTCGGTCATTGTACTTATTTGCTGGGCGTAGCCCGCGATATAACCGAGCGCAAGCGTGTCCAGCAACGCGAACAAATACGTACGCAAGCATTGGAAATGCTGCTACAGGGCGCCCCACTGGAGCTAATTCTTCACACCATTGTAAAAGGGGTAGAAAACTATGATGCCAGTCTGATTTGTAATATTCTGCTTTTAGACGAAGAAAAAGTGCGTTTTCATTTGAGTTACAGTCAAATTGTACCCGATTTTTATATTGAAGCGATTAGCCAGGTGAAGATCGGCATTGGTATAGGTTCTTGTGGTACAGCGGCAGCAACGGGTGAACGGGTCATTGTAGCGGATATACAAACTCATCCCTACTGGACGGATTTTAAAGCGCTGGCGGAGCGCGCCAATTTGCGTTCTTGCTGGTCAGAACCCATTAAAGACAGCGCTGGCAACGTATTAGGGACATTTGCAATTTATCGCCGGGAAATCAGCTTTCCAACCGATACTGACATCGAAGTCATTAAACAAGCGGCAGATTTAACTTCTATTATACTGCATAAATTTCATGCGGAGGCAACCCTTAAAGCCAACGAAGAAAAATTCTCTTCGATGGTACATAATATTTCCGATATTATTACATTGGTAAGTAAAGAAGGCATTATACAATACGAGAGCGCATCTATTAAGCGGATACTAGGTTATGATGAACATGAATTAACAGGTAAAAGTATATTCCAATTATTACATCCTGATGATATTCTTTATATTAAAAATGAATTTTATAAATTAATCCAGCAGGGCGGTACCGGACCCCTCGTCGAATTTCGTTTTTTACACAAAGCCGGTCATTATATCCAACTGGAAGGACAAGGCACCAATCAATTACATAATCAGGCTATTAAAGCCATTATTATCAACTCGCGTGATATTACCGAGCGCAAGAAAGCTGAGAATGCCCTGCATGAAAGCCGCAGTATTCTTAAAGCTATTATCAATGCGTTGCCTGATTTAAAATTTCGGATCAGTAAAACAGGTTTATTTCTGGATTACTACGAATCTGAATATGAAAATGAAGTGCCTTTTTATCCCCCCAGTGAATTTATTGGCAAAACATTGCCCGATGTGCTACCCTCTTACGTTGCCGAGCTTGGTATGAGCAAGATTTTCGAGGCGATTGACACCAAACAAGTGCGAAGTTTTGAATATTTTATCCCTTACACCGATGAATTAGCTTATTATGAAGGTCGGGTCAGCCCCGTCAGCGAAGATGAAGCCATTGTAACTATTCGTAATATTTCTGACCGGAAAAAAGTACAACTTGCACTCCAGGAGAAACTCCGGGAATTGGACGAAAAAAATCGCCAATTAACCCAATACATTGAGTCCAATTTTCAATTGGAAAACTTTGCCTACATTGCTTCGCATGACTTACGCGAACCGGTGCGCACCATGCATAGTTTTGCCCAACTTTTGAAAAAAAGACACCAGCATATCCTGGATGAAGATGGTCAGAAATGTCTGGATTTTATTATTAGCGCTTCTTTGAATATGAATCGCCTTATTGAAGATTTGTTGACTTTTTCAAGAGTGACCAGCGAAGAACATCGGGTAGAGCCGATTGAAATGAAGGTATTGTTGGAAGAAGTGAGCGGTGAACTGGCTCGCTTTATAATTGAAAAACAAGCAGATATATTATGCTTTGAAATACCGGAGTTTATACAAGCAAACCCCACTACGATCCGGCAGTTATTTCACAATTTATTGATCAATGCAATTAAATTCCACCACTCTGAGCGAAAACCTCAAATCTTTATCAGCGGCATTGACCAGGGCGACCATTGGTTATTTGAAATCAAAGACAATGGCATTGGTATCCCCAACGATATGCAAGAAAAAATCTTCCAACTCTTCAAAAAAATACATTATGTAAAAGAGCACATGGGCACCGGCATGGGGCTAGCCATTTGCAAGCGCATTGTGGAACAACATGGCGGTGAAATTTGGGTGGAATCCATTCCTCAAGTCGGCAGTTCTTTTTATTTTACTATAAAAAAATGAATATTATACCATGCATCATAAAATTGTACAATCTTATTTTGAATATTTACAAAACTCTGATTATAATAATATTATAAATTTATTTCATCAAGATGCGATTGTAATATCACCCCTATATGGTGAGCGCCCGGCAAATTTATTTTATACAGCATTACTAGCCGATACGCAACAATCACAGCTTACTTTACTCGAGATTTTTACCAATGCCACCGGCACTGTGATCGCTGCCAACTTTGTGTACCGCTGGACTTTGTCCGATGGCACCATCACCACTTTCGATTGCGTCGATATTTTTGAACTGGATGAGCAAGGAAAAATCAAACAGTTGAAAATTATTTATGATACTGCCAAAACCAGACCTATTTTTGAAAATGCCAAAGCCAATTGATTAAAAATCTGCGATCGCGATCGTTGCCATGCTCAAGGTTGTTCCGGGCACGGTTAATAGTTTCAGACCACAGGCTTCCATGGTAGCGCCGGTTGTCATTACATCATCTACTAACAAAATATGTTTCCCTTGGATTTCCTTTATATTACCTATCGCAAAAACTTCAGCAACGTTTTTCAGTCGTTCATCGCGTGATTTTTGGGTTTGCGTTTCGGTAAAAACCTGGCGTACCAGCCCATCTTTGAGCAAAGTTTTATTCATGGAGGTAGCAAGCCCTTGTGCAAACATAGCCGCCTGATTGTAGCCCCGCAGGCGTTCTTTACGCGGATGCAGCGGCACCGGTACAATCACATCAATATTTTTAAAATGGGGAGACTCCAGCAGATGTCTTCCATACCATTCACCGAGTTTGATGCCAATTTCGCGTTTGCCTTCATATTTAAGTTGGTGTAACAGTTCCTGCACGCGACCACCTTTTACAAAATGATACAGCGCTGCGCCACTTTCGAGTGCAATACGTCCCCAAAAACGCTCTGTAAATGGATTTTCCTTATCCAAATGAAAATTGGTCTTTGGCAATTTGAATTGACATTTTAAACAGATGACTTCACCTTTAACCGGCGGCTCTTCACTGCAGGCTAAACATAAATTAGGATATAAAAGCCCAATTAAATCATGCAAAATAGTGTGAATGGCTATCATAAATTTGTTTTTTCATTATGACGCCAAATCATGGAGAGAGTAACGGTGTAAAGTAAGCAAAGGTGATAAACTGTTATTTTGAGGTGACAAACAGTAAAAAGGCGTTGACGAATGTAGTTTGATATACGCATAGAATGAAAAACGTCTGCCCCGTAGAAACAAGACAGACGCATCAAAACAAAACGAAAAACCAACTTTAAACAAGTCTTTTATAACGCAATAACTCTATTCTAACAATATTTGTTGTAAAGCATTACGTTAAGGATTTCTTAACGATCTTTGGGTTTATCTGCTCTTAATTTCACAGAAATTTCTTTATTCTGCCCTCGACGATTAACGGTTAAGACCACTGTATCGCCTACTTTAGAACGCCCGATAATCTCTTGAAGTTCTGGTACATTATTAATCGTACGTCCATCTACTTTCGTGATAACGTCTTTGGGTTGTACCCCAGCATATTGCGCCGAACCACCGTCTGTTACGCCTTCCACTACTACCCCCTTGCTGATATTCACACCCAGTGAATCTGCCAGGTCACTATCAAGGTCTTGAATTTCAATGCCTAACAAGGGACGCTGATAGCTGCCGAATTCAATAATATCATCCGCTATGCGCTTCATTAAATTCACCGGAATAGCGAAGCTATAACCCTGGAATGAGCCGGTACGCGTAGCAATTGCGGTGTTGATGCCCAACAGGCGACCTTGCGCATCCACCAAAGCGCCGCCACTATTGCCTGGATTGACCGCTGCGTCAGTTTGAATAAATGCTTCAATCGCATTGCCTCCGCCGAGCAGATTGATACTTCTACCTTTGGCACTGATGATACCTGCCGTAACTGTTGAGGTTAAATTGAACGGGTTGCCAACTGCCAATACCCACTCGCCGATTTTAGCATTGTCGGAATCAGCAAATTGCAACGTTGGTAAATTGTTAGCGGTAATTTTAATAACCGCCAAATCCGTTTTTTCATCTCGCCCGACTATTTCTGCTTTGAACTTTCGGTTGTCGTACAATGTTACCTCCAATTCATCCGCAAATTCTACAACATGATTATTAGTAACAATATATCCATCGGCAGAATAAATAACGCCTGAGCCAGTACCCTCTCGCGGACCCTCATACATATCCCCAAAAGGATCATCCCCAAAGAAAAAACGGAAAGGATTCAGTCCTTCATCATTTTTTTCCCTTCCTTGCGCAGTTCTCTTAGCTGAAGCGGAAATATTCACAACTACCGGCATTGCTTTACCGGCTGCCTCGGTAAAATTGAAGGGATAAGTGTTAAAATTTGAGTTGGGTGTAAAATTTACTTGTTGAGCCAAACCGGGTTGTAAAGTCACCGGTTCTTCTTGTTTTAACAAATAGGTGCCGCCTAGTGTAATCAAGCCTCCAAAGGCACCGGCTAAAACCAGTGAAAATATCTGCTTCATATTCTCGTTTGTTTTATTATTTTTAACGGCTAGGTTTAGAAAAAAGTTGGCAGGAAAAATTACTTCTGCTTACCGCCGCTGAATTTAACTATAAAAACCAGATGTTTGTTACACTTAAAACACTCCTTAACAGGAAATTAACAAGCGATTTAGACCAAATCGAAAAACAGTTTTTTGGATGATACAGCCACATACTTCGTTCATAGATTTGCACGCCGAATTGCATCCGGAGACGCCTCTGGAAAAGCAATTGTTGTGTATGCCAGAATTTGTAAAAGGACTGTTCTGGGGCGTGCCAAGATATGGACATCCCGAGGGAGAAGTCTATAAACATGTAAAAGAAGTATTGGAAAACATCAATCATTTGCCGGTCAATGAACAGATGCGGGAGCGCCTGCGTCAGATTGCATTTGTACACGATACTTTCAAATATTTAGAAGACAAGGGGCATCCTCGCGATTGGTCCAAACACCATGGGGTATTAGGACGACGTTTTCTGGAGCAATTCACGGACGATCAGATTGTACTGACTATCACCGAGTTACACGATGAGGCTTATTACTGCTGGCGCCATATCCAACTTCATCATCAGCCGGAGACAGGCGAAACGCGATTGCAAAAGCTTTTTGATATGGTTGGCACTGAACATTTGCAGCTATATTATCTGTTCTTTAAGTGTGATACGCGTACCGGCGATAAAATTCAGGCACCAGTGAAATGGTTTGAAAAACACGTCTCAGGCATTGAAATCATTCATTGGTAAGGCACGCGCCGGTAAAACGATTAACAATTTTTCAATTTTGGAAACTTTTCTGTTCTCAATCCGGTTGAAAGCTGTGTGAGGTAAGAACGCGTGTTTGGATCAGCAAAAGTTTTCGTACGCTATGACGATAATGACGCAGGATAACATTACCAGACAGTACAATCGTATTTTTGAGGAAGAATTCTTACCTCAAATAGATGCGCTTTACACTTTTGCTTACCACCTCACGTACAATGAGGACGATGCGAACGATTTGGTACAGGAAACTTATCTGAAAGCTTTTCGCTTCATTGATAAGTATAATGAAGGCACCAATGCCAAGGCTTGGTTGTTCAAGATTTTGAAAAATGCCTTCATCAACCAGTACCGACGCAAGAGTAAGCAGCCGACTCAGGTTGATTATGAGGATATTACCTCCTACCAGGATGTAGAGGAAGACACTAACCTCTCCGGCTATGCCGACCTGCGCGAGGAAATGTTCCAGACCATGATGGGCGATGAGGTGACCAACGCTATCAACGCCCTGCCGGTGGACTTCCGCGTGGTGATCTTACTGTGCGATATCGAGGGATTTACGTATGAGGAAATTTCCAAAATACTGGATATTCCCATCGGAACCGTTCGCTCGCGTCTGCACCGCGCCCGCAATATGCTCAAAGACAAGCTGCGCGAATACGCCCGCACAATGGGCTATGGCGATAGCGATAAAGACGAGGACGAGGAAATTGTGGATGACCGCAGCGCCGAGTAATCCAAAAACAGGTAAACCTATAAGGTTCTTGGCAGCCTTATAGGTTTTTATAAAAATAGAATAATCGAAACTTAATTCAATTAATAATAGTCAATCAAATTATTAACCGCTGCTAGAAGTTGGCGTTTATTCCGCCCATAGCAAAAAGTCAAACTCAAAACCTATGCTGAAAGTAACCGGATATTGCACTGCTCTTCTGCCTACAACCACTTCCCGACCCTGGGCGTGGACAGGTGGTGGCGGCGCGTGCCCGCCTATTTTCCGCAGTTTTGGGCTACCTTTTGGCTTCGCGGGATAAAAGTAATCGCTCAGCAGCTCAAAACATCCAAAAAATGATGCGGGATCACAATTATCAGGACCTAGTGCAAAAAGTCACCATGTATTTGGATAATGAACTGACCGAAAGCGCTGAAACCGAGCTGCTCCGAGAAATAAAAGCCAACCCAGCTTACATGCAGGTTCTTAGCCAGGAACAATCCTTCCGCGAATTTATAAAAAGCAAAATACACCGCCGCAAACCCTCACCCG
>JBKBWT010000010.1:0-34720 GCA_046314415.1 Saprospiraceae bacterium | reverse complement strand
AGAGCATGTTTAAAAATTAAGTTTTATGATTAATCCAATCGGTTGAGGATAATTTGGCAATTTGCCCAAAGAATCCAGGCTTCGGAACTTTGTACTGTTTTCTCATAATCTTTAGCATGGCGTCGGAAGAAATTGAGCCATCCAAAAGTTCGCTCATTCACCCAGCGCCATTTGACTGGGACAAAGCCCTTGGCAGAAGGCGGCTTGGAAGCGAGCTCAACGTCTAAACTGGCAATATTATGCTCGACCCAATCCACAAAGGCGATTTTATAAGCTTGATCCACCAGTATTTTTCGCAGCCGAGGAAGATAGCCCAATAAATGCTCGACCAGCAAATGAGCCGTCGTGCCATCGGCTACATCGGCAGCATGAACTACAACAGCCCAAGTCAAGCCTAAAGTGTCCACCAACAGGTGTCTTTTACGACCATTGACTTTTTTGTTCCCATCAATGCCTTTGCTTTGATCAATAAAAGGAGCCGATTTAATGGATTGAGTATCAATACAAACCATACTGGGTGTTGGCTTTTTTCCTTGGCGAAGGCGTTCTTTTTGATTCAATTGGCTATTGAGGCGAATCAAAGTTCCATCACGCCGCCACTTTCGGAAATAGTAGTAAATACTTTGCCAGGGCACCGACCAGCCTCTCAGATTACGCCATTGTTCGCCTGTACGAAGCAGGTGTAAAATCGCGCTTATCACTTCTCGTAAATCATGTTTGCGCTGGCGCCTGCACAGGAAGATATTCTTTTATAACTTCCCACTGGGAATCAGTTAGCTCCTTGTATTGAGTAACCATAAACTATAAGATTGGTGGTTCGATCCCAAGTTTATGGACTGATTCCCATTTTTTTAAATCCTTTTTGAATTTTTAAACATGCTCTAAGAAAGAATATCTATAGTCAGGGGAAAAAGTAAAAACGTACTTTTTCCCCTGATTTTGTTGGCAGCGTTTTACCAGACTATTGCGTTAGAAAGACAGTATTACTATAATAAATTTTTAACTTTTTTTTAACTGGCTTTTAACATTGAAACACCAGTATTTACGAGCTTGGTAGGCTCCTACACACCTGTTTGGGGTTTGGGTATCGTAGAAAACTTCATATTAAGAGTGTGTAAAATTTCTCGAAAAGCATATTTTTGATTTCAGAAAAACTCTATTCGCAAAACAAAATTGGATTAGTATGAAAAAACTCTCACTAGTACTTATGCTAGTACTCTGTGCTATTGGTGCTGCTTTGGCACAGAGAACCGTCAGTGGTAAAGTCACTGACGCAGGTGGAGGACCACTCATCGGAGCCAGTATTCTGGTCAAAGGTACTTCAACAGGTACGGTAACCGATGTAGATGGATCTTATTCGCTCACGGTTCCGGAGGGAGCCACCACTTTAGTGTTTACCTACACCGGCTTTTCTACACAGGAAATTGCGCTTGGTGCTTCCAACGTGTTGGATGTAACGCTACAGGAAGCTGCCGAACAGCTTTCGGAAGTGTTGGTAACTGCCATTGGTATCCAGCGGGAGAAAAAAGCGTTGGGCTATGCAGTAACCGAATTGGGAGGCGACGCCCTCCAGCAAAAATCAGAAGCTGACCCGGTGCGGGCGGTAGCTGGTAAAGTGCCGGGTGTAACTATCTCCGGTGCAGGTGGTGGTCCGGGTCAATCCACTAAAATCAACATTCGTGGTTTCTCCTCTTTAACTGGTAATACCCAGCCGCTATTCGTAGTGGATGGTATTCCTTTTGATAACTCTACCAACACCAGTAACCGGGATGCACAATCAAGTGGTAACGCTTACTCTAGCCGTGCATTCGATATTGACCCGAACAACATCGAGTCTATGACCGTATTGAAAGGTGCTGCTGCTGCGGCATTGTACGGTTCTCGTGCTACGAACGGGGTAGTGGTGATCACGACCAAGACCGGTGGCAAGAATGCCCGCAAAGGTTTGGAAGTAACCTACAATAGCTCCTACCAGTTGGAGGAAGTATCTGGTCTGCCAGATTACCAAAACGTTTACGGTCAGGGTTCTAACCAGGTGTACAACGGTGGTTTCATTGGTAACTGGGGTTCGCCTTTCGCTGACCAGGTAGATCGCCTCAATGCGCAATATGGTACAGCTTACCAAAAAGTAATTGTGAACGGTTATCCTGAAGGTACCGTTCCTCACCCGCTGGTTTCTACGGGTTTTGCATTGGCACAGGGTTACGACAAAGTATTTACGAATTTATTGGATGCAAATGGTAAGGCTATTCCGGTTCCTTATCGCCCATATGACATCGTAGGTGGATTTTTCCAAACAGGTAACATGTGGGAAAACTCCTTAAACATCAGTGCTGGTGGTGCCGATGGTGGTTTGAATGCCGTTATTTCCCGTATGACCAACGAAGGTATCGTACCGAATGCGGAAGCTTCCCGTACGTCTTTAAGCTTCGGTGGTAACTCTAAACTGGCAAATGGCTTGACGGTGTCTGGTAACGTTACTTACGTTAACACCCAGCAGCAAACCCCGCCAATAGCCGGTTCGATTGTTGGTGGTAACTCTTTCACTGCTACGGATGGTTCTATCTTTACGCGTTTGTTCTTCCTGCCACGTAACTACGATTTGAACCAAAGCAACCCGGAAGGTATTCCTTATCCTTTTGAAAACCCGGTAGATGGTTCGAACGTATTCTACCGCGCTTTGGACGATCCACGTTGGTTGACCAAGTACAACCGTTATTCCAGTAATGTAAACCGCGTATATGGTAACCTGGCACTGAGCTATGACGTATTACCGTGGTTGAACCTGACTGGTCGTGGTGGTATCAATACCTATGCCGATGCACGTAAGAGCGTTGAGCGTCAGGGTGGTGTAGCCGATCCCGATGGTGAAATCTGGACAGATGACATCAACAACACGGAAATCGACTTGAACTATCTGGCTACTATTAACACCAACCTGGGCGAAAACTTTGATATTCGCTTGATTGGTGGTTTCAACTGGAACCAGCGTTCTTTTACCAGCCGCTATGTGGTAGGTGACCAGTTGATTTCGATTGGCTTGAACAATACCGATGCTACTGCGGTACAAAACTCCAACGAAACGATCCGCAAACAGCGCTTCTATGCTGCTTATGGTGACTTACAATTAGGTTATAAAAACTTTGCTTACCTGGGCTTGACGGCTCGTAATGACTTCTCTTCTACACTGCCGAAGAAAAATCAGAGCTACTTCTACCCAGGTGTAAACGCTTCGGTGGTATTGACCGACATGTTGGGCATTTCTAATAACTTCTTGGGTTATGCCAAAGTAAGAGGTGCCTGGACGCAAGTAGGTAACGAAGCTTCCGCTTATCAGACTATTACAACTTACCGCTTGGGTATTCCTTTTGTAACTGCCGGTGGTGCAACGCGTAACCGCGCTACCTTGGAAAATACACTGCGTAACGCTGACTTGGTAAACGAATTAACAACGGAGATTGAATTTGGTGCGGATGTACGCTTGTTGCGCAATCGCGTTGGTTTGGAAGTAACCTGGTTCAAGCGTAACTCGGTTGACCAGATCACTTCTACGCAGGTAGCTAGTTCCAGTGGTTTTAGCTCAGCTATTGTAAACGCCGGTGAAATTGAAAACAAAGGTTGGGAAATCTTATTGAACCTGACTCCGATTAAGACGAACAGCGGTTTTGAATGGAATACGACCTTCAACTTTACGCGCATCCGTACTTTAGTAGTAGATGCTGGTGAAGGTGGAGAAATCTTCATTGGTGGTTTGACCGACTCAGGTGGTGGTGTAATTCACAGAACAGGATTGCCTTATGGTCAGATTTATGGTTCTAAAATTGCCCGTACGCCAGAAGGAGATATGTTGATTAACAAAGACTTAGGTCTGACGATTGTACTACCAACTTATGAAATTATTGGTGACCCGAACCCAGACTTCCAGCTGGGTGTCATCAATACCTTCTCGTTCAAAGGCTTTAGCTTGAATGCATTAATTGACTGGCGTCAGGGTGGCGATATGTACCTGACTACTGCCGGTGCATTGTTGCTGCGTGGTCAGCTGAAAATCACGGAAGACCGCGAAGCATTGCGCGTCATCCCGGGTGTATATGGTGATCCGCAAACATTCGAGCCAGTTATTGGCGAAAATGGTCAGTACATTCGCAATACGACGGGTATTACTGCATTCGACTCCCACTTCAGCGATGGTTTTGGTGTGTACGGTGCGGATGAGACTAACGTATATGATATTACCAACATCCGTCTTCGCGAAATTACTTTGGGTTATACATTCCCGAAACAATTACTGGCAAAAACACCATTCGGTTCAGCTCGTATTTCTTTGTCAGGTCGTAACCTGTGGTGGAGAGCACCTAACATTCTGGAAGGTGTAAACCAAGACCCGGAAGTATTGGCAGAGAACCCGTCTAACAACGTACAAGGTTTGGAATACGGTGGTTATCCGACGACTAGAAGATACGGTGTGAACTTGTCTGTGACGTTCTAAGATTTAGAATCTAGTGAGAGTATAAAAGAGGTGTGCTTCGTCGATTTTATTAAAAAAATGTTCGAGGCACTCCTCCTTTCTCCGAATGGATTGCCATTTTATTTGGATGCCGTTAAAGCGCAATTGAATTTTCTTTTGTAACAAAAAGAGAAGGGATTCCTTTAACCATTCAAAAAACAAAAAAGATCAACAACAATGAAGTTTAACTATAAAATTCTTGTTTCCATCGCGCTCCTCTTTGTGATGAGCAGTTGCGGGGATATGTTCGACCTGGATATCAACGTGGATCCGAACAACCCAACGCAAGCATCTAACAACCTGCTGTTGACACAGTCGCAATATACACTGTTGAATAACCTTGCAGGTGGGGTGAACAACAACCAGATGGGTTTCATGGGTATTCTGGCCAGCGGCGATAACTGGAACCTGGGACAATCTTCTTACAACGACTTCTGGTCGAATATGTACACTGGACCACTGAAGGATATCGACGGCTTGATCGCTGCTAACTCCAGCCAAACCGGTAGTCCACAGTATCTGGGTATTGCCCAGTTGCTCAAAGCATATGCGTATGCGACTCTGGTGGATTTATTTGGTGACGTTCCTTTCTCTGAAGCAGTAAAAGGCGATGCTACTGATAAAATCCTTAACGCTAAATTTGATGACGATGCTGCTGTATATGCAGAATGCTTCAAATTGATCGACGAGGGTATCAAAAACGTAAACTCTACATTCCGTCCGGTACCGGTAACCGGTGACCTGATTTACAATGGTAATACCGACCGTTGGGCGAAGTTTGGTAAGAGCTTGCGTATGAAAATGTTGTTGAATACGCGCTTAGTCAACACCAATGCCAAGGCAGAAATCCAGGCTTTGATTGACGAAAACAAGATGATTGCAGCCGATGCAGAAGATTTTACTTTCCAATTCAGTAAAACCTTTAGCTCCGCTTTCGATCCGCGCCATCCCTGGTATTCTAACTCTTACACCGGTCCGAATCGCTTTACCTACATTCTGCACCAGCCTATCGTGGAGATGTTGGTGGATAAAGACCCACGTATGTCTTACTATTTTAGAAGACAAACGCGTGCAGTACTGGATCAGTCGAACCCATCTGACCGTAACACGACGCCTTGTTCGCAGGTAGCGGCTTGTCAGTATGGCTATTTGGTACTGAATGGCACTTTGCACCAGCAATTATATGGTTCTACTACTTTGACTACTGCTCAAAAGGATTACTTGGCAGGTTTATTTGGTCGTGACCGTGCCGATCCATCAGGTGTTCCGCTGGACGGTGGTTTCCGTACCATGCCAGGTGTTTATCCGGCAGGTGGTTTCTTTGACGTAACGGCTCCCGGTGCTTCTACAACGGGTAACGCTAACACAGCTCCAGGCGGTGGTATTTTCCCGGCACTTACCAGTGTAAACGTATTGTATTACCAGATTGAGGCTATCCTGACTTTGGGTGTAACAGGCGATGCCAGAGCACTCTTTGAAAAAGCCATGCGCGACCATATCCGTAAAGTGGTAGATTTTGGTGCTAGAACCGATGCAAACTCTACTCGTCCGCCTTACACGCGTCCAGACGGTGTTCAAGTTGATGTTGATTCTTATGTGAATCTGTGGTTGAAGCGTTATGACGATGCACCAAGTACGGAGGCAAAAATAAACGTTGTACTAAAGCAGTTGTGGTTCTCTAGCTGGGGCAATGGTTATGATATTTACAATGCTTTCCGTCGTACGGGCTTCCCAAATACTACTCAGGTTGGTATCTTGACGCCGCGTAAGTTCCCATTGCGTTTGCCTTATCCACAGGACGAACTGACGGTAAACACCAGTGCGACAGCATATAAGGATGTAATTTATGACCGCGACCCTATTTTCTGGGATAAATGATAAAAATTGGACAATAAGAAACGAGTTCGTTTTGAATGTTCCTTTGATTATCACATTAAAATAAAAGCATTTTATGACAAAGTTTAAATCTTTTCTATATCTATTAGCAGTTGTTTTTCTGGTATCTTCCTGCAAGGACGAAAGCTTGATTCCAGTACCAGAATTTGAAACTGCAGTACACGGCTATGCCAAATTAACTGCTACTTCTGCGCTCAATTTTACGCCGGGTGACAAAACAAAAGTCATTGATGTGGACTACCAGTGGGTTTCCATTGATGGTGCCAATACGGTGAATAAAATTGACTTATTCGTTCGCTTCAGAGAAGCTTACCGGGATAAGGAAGGCAACCCGAGAACGGCAGATCATGGCATTAAAAAGCTGCGTACCATCGAGGGTGGTGCAGTGCCAGGCAACCGTACGAACACGAATTTTAAAATCTCGCAGGATGATGTATTCAACCTGTTCAAAGATGCAAAATTCAACTATGGCAATGGTGAGGTGAATGTATTTGCTGATGCCAGCAGAACTACGGCTGCTCCGTTCAAAACGTCGGATACCTTTGTATTGAGCTGGGCGCTCACTACTGCCGATGGTCGCTACTTCGATTCCTGGTCAACTTCCACCTGTACGGAATTTGAAACGTACAAGGGAGCAAAAGTTAACAATGGTGGCTTCAACTGCTTCGTAAACTGGGGCGTGAAGTAAGCTATACGAATTGCTATTTTTTATACATTGACGGAGTCTTTCGTTTTGGAAGACTCCGTTGTTTTTTGTATCTTCCAACCATGAAAAGCTTACCACTTTTTGTCCTGTTGCTGCTACTGACATGGAATGCCCCGGCTCAGACACTTCCACGCCCTCGACTCCACACCTTGCTCCAGGAAGCACCAGTGGTGGTGGTATTTCTCAGTACAACCTGCCCGATTTGTCAAAAATATGCCGGAATGTTACCGGCTTTACAGCAAAAATATCCGTCTATACAGTGGGTAGGTGTGTTTACTAAATGGGAGGAAGTAGTTGATATTCAGCAATTTAAACAAGCATACCAATTGAATTTTCCGCTGTTTTGGGACAAGAACAACCGCTTATTGCGCCAGCTAGAAGCGACCACTACCCCGGAGGTTTTGCTCTTGGATCGCAAAGGACTCATTTTATACCGCGGCGCTATTGACAATTGGTTTTACGGTTTAGGAAAATACCGCCCGAAAACAACCGAACATTATTTGGAGGACGCCCTGGATGCTTACCTTCAGGGAAAAGAAATCCTCATCAAAAAAACTGACCCAATTGGCTGTGTGATAGAACAGTAACACATACAAATATTCCTTAAAATATTCCTTACGCCCTAAACCAAATAGCAGATATAAAAATTCATGTTAACCAAGTTGCTTACCATTCAATTGAATGGTGGCACTATGCGCGGCGTTCTTCGGAATGCCGCTTTTTTATTCTTAGAATATCGACTTTTTTAAATGATAATTCTGAGTAGCTTTTGCCACGAAATACATAAATTGTAGAAAAAAAATTTCACTTTGTTTTTTACTGGCAGCGTTTTGTGTTATCATTGCGTTAAGAAAACAGTAAGCGCTCGTTAAAGATCGTTAACGCATTATAAAAACTCTACATCCTTGTCTCAACACAGCTTTCGCAGCATTTCTTAAATTTTTTCAGAAAAACTTCGACTTCTAATCAGGTAGGCGATTAGCTAATATCATATTAGTTTTTCAGTAAATACCTGTGGATTATTACATTTTATACAATAGCAAAAAATGATAATGTTTATTGCAAATGACTGTTAGTCAGTTATTTGTATATTGTTTTATTGTGACGTTCCGTTGCAATGAAATGATTTGTATTGGTTTATTATTACAATAAACATATTAATTCTTTTACGCTTTTTACAAAACTTGGTTAACATGAAACAAACCTTGCTGACATTAGCACTGGTAGTCTTTGCTATGGGCTTTGCCTTGGCGCAACGTACTATCAGTGGCAAAGTCTCCGACGCAAATGGAGACCCACTTATCGGGGCGAGTATCCTGGTGAAGGGTACCGACATCGGCACCGTTACCGACGAAACCGGTGCTTATTCGCTTGCAGTTCCTGAAGGCAGGAACGTCTTGGTCTTTAGCTACACAGGTTTTTCGACACAGGAAATTACCCTCGGCACCTCTAATGTAGTCGATTTAAGCCTGGCGGAATCCGCCGAGCAACTTTCGGAAGTGCTCGTCACTGCCATTGGCATTCAGCGCGAGAAAAAGGCGCTGGGGTATGCCGTCACCGACCTCAGTGGCGACCAGATTGCCCAACGTTCCGAAGCCGACCCCGTGCGGGCAGTAGCCGGGAAAGTTCCGGGCGTGCAAATTTCTGGTGCCGGGGTGCTCCGGGACAATCTACCAAAATCAACATTCGCGGTTTTTCTTCCCTTACGGGTAATACCCAGCCCCTTTTCGTGGTGGATGGGGTACCTTTTGATAATTCCGTGAATGCCTCCCGTTCGACCAACGTCAACGGTAACATCATTACTGCCGGTAACCAATATTCCAGCCGTGCTTTTGACATTGATCCTAACAATATCGAAACCATCACCATTCTGAAAGGTGCGGCGGCGGCGGCGCTGTATGGCTCCCGTGCCACCAATGGGGTAGTGGTGATTACAACCAAAACCGGCGGTAAAAATGCCCGGAAAGGCTTGGAAGTAACCTATAATAGCTCTTATCAACTCGAACAAGTATCGGGGATTCCGGATTACCAGAATATTTATGGACAAGGTTCTAACCAACAATACAATGGTGGTTTTATCGGCAACTGGGGTGCGCCTTTTCCGGAGTATGTGGATCAACTCAATGCCCAATATGGTACGCAATATTCTAAAGTGTATTCGCCTGGTTATCCGGAAGGAACGGTGCCTCATCCTCTCGTGTCCACGGGCTTTGCCTTGGGCGAAGGATATGATAAAATATTTACTAATTTATTAGATGCTAATAGTAAGCCCATTCCGGTGCCCTATCGTCCGTACGACATCATTGGCGGCTTCTTTGATACCGGTAAAATGTGGGAAAACTCGCTGAACATCAGTGCCGGTGGACAAGATGCGAGCCTCAGTGCGGTGGTATCGCGGATGACCAATGAAGGTATTGTGCCCGACTCGAAGGTGGCGCGTACCTCCCTGAGTTTTGGTGGCAATGGTAAATTGACCAACGGCTTGATTCTCAGTGGCAATGTAACGTATGTAAACACCGAACAAGGCTCGCCGCCCATTACGGGGTCGATTGTAGGTGGGAATACTTTTACGCCGACCGACGGCTCTATTTTTACCCGTTTATTCTTCTTGCCCCGCAACTTTGATTTGAATGAAAGTAACCCGGAGGGAATTCCTTATCCTTCTGAAAATCCACTGACGGGCGGCAATGTATTCTATCGTGCATTGGATAATCCTTATTGGCTTATTAAATATAACCGTTATACGAGTAGTGTAAATCGGGTGTTCGGGAATGTCGCGTTGAGTTATGATGTGTTGCCCTGGTTGAATCTGACTGGTCGGGGTGGTATCAATACGTATTCTGATGCGCGCAAAAACATTGAAAGTCGCGGGGGCGTAGCCGACCCGGATGGTGAAGTATGGACCGATGACATTGACAACACGGAAGTGGATTTGAATTATCTGGCAACGGTGAATACCCGTTTGGGCGAAAGTTTTGACATTCGACTCATCACCGGTTTCAACTGGAACCAGCGCAAATTCACCAGCCGCTACGTAGCTGGCGATCAGATTATCACTTTTGGTTTGAATAATACCAACGCTACCGCGGTACAGACGAGTAATGAATTTAATCGCCTCCAGCGTTTTTATGCGGTTTATGGCGATATGCAGTTAGGTTTTAAAAATTATTTATACCTGGGCATTACTGCACGTAATGACTGGTCGTCCACTTTGCCAAAAGTAAACCGGAGTTATTTTTATCCGGGTGCAAACCTTTCATTGGTGCTGAGCGACGCCTTAGGACTCAATAGTAGAGTATTGGATTATGCGAAAATCCGGGGTGCCTGGACCCAGGTAGGTAATGAAGCCAACCCTTACCAAACCGCTACTTTCTACCGCTTAGGGATTCCATTTGTCACTGCCGGTGGGCAAACCATCAACCGCGCCACCTTGCAAGACCGCCTGGGTAATGCTCGCCTGAAAAATGAGTTGACCACTGAGGTTGAATTTGGTGCTGATTTAAGATTTTTCCGCAATCGTATTGGTCTGGATGTCACTTGGTTCAAACGGAATTCTGTTGATCAGATCACTGCCACCGCCGTGCCAGGTTCGGTTGGTTTTGAAACCGCAATTGTCAACGCCGGTGAGATTGAAAACAAGGGTTGGGAAGTATTGCTGAATCTGGTGCCAATCCGCACAAACAGTGGCTTTGAGTGGAGTTCTACGGTCAATTTCTCCCGCATTCGCAGCTTGATTGTTGATGCAGGCACGAGCAGCGATATTTTTATTGGCGGCTTAACGGATGACAATGGTGGCGTGATTCACCGCACCGGGTATCCTTATGGTCAGATTTTTGGAACCAAATATGCCCGCACGCCGGAAGGACAGTTGCTGATTAACAAGGCATTAGGTACCGTAATCAAATTGCCGGAATTGCAAGTAATTGGTGACCCGAACCCGGATTTCCTGATGGGTTTCATCAATACGTTCTCCTTTAAAGGCTTCTCTTTGAATACCTTGATTGACTGGCGGCAGGGCGGCGATATGTATCTGAATACAGCGGGTTCTTTGTTGCTGCGTGGTCAGATTAAAGTGACGGAAGATCGCGAGGCATTGCGGGTGATTCCGGGGGTTTATGGCAATCCGCAAACTTTCCAGCCAGTGTTGAACGAAGGAGGTCAGTACATTCGCAATACCACCGGCATCACTGCATTTGATTATCATTTTACCGATGGTTTTGGGGTGTATGGCGCGGATGAAACCAATGTGTATGACATTACCACCGTACGCCTGCGCGAAGTGACCCTGGCTTATGCTTTTCCAAAGAAATTGCTGGAAAAAACACCGTTCGGCTCTGCTCGCATATCCATCTCCGGTCGCAACCTGTGGTGGTATAGCCCGAATATCCTGAAGGGGGTAAACCAAGACCCGGAAATTCTGGCGGAAACGGCTTCTTCCAATGTACAAGGCATTGAGTACGGTGGTTATCCGACGACCCGCCGTTATGGGGTAAACTTATCATTTACCTTCTAAAATATATAAACTGTTTATAAACAGTACTTTTTTTTATTCTAAAAAAATAGGATATTATGTTTAAAATAAAATTATATAATAAATTCATGCTATCCCTGATCGTAGCGCTCCTGGTGAGTAGCTGCGGGGATATGTTTGATCTGGACATCAATGATGATCCGAACAACCCAGCCAAAGCATCCTCTGAATTGCTGTTGGCACAAGCGGAATATAGTCTGATGAATCTGTTGGCAGCCGGTACTTCCAGCGGCAGCGCTACTACCAATACCAATAATACGATTCTAGGAGCAATGGGTATATTGGCAACCAGTGACGATTGGGAATTGCCGCAGAATAGCTACGACCAGTTCTGGCGGGAAATGTACGCCGGTCCGCTCAAAGATTTGGATGGACTCATTCAGGACAATAGCACCGCTACGGGAAGCTTCCAGTACCTGGGTATCGCGCAGTTGCTCAAAGCCTTTGCTATTAGTACAATGGTTGATTTATTTGGGGATGTGCCGTATTCGCAAGCATTACAAGGCGATGCCGAAAGCCCCAACATGGCGCCAGGTTTTGACGACGACGCCAGTGTGTACGCGGAAGCTTTTAAATTGATTGACGAAGGTATTGCCAATGTAACCAATCCACGCAAAGCCTTTGACGTGCGCGGTGATATCATTTATGGTGGTAACGAGGTGAGATGGCGGAAATTTGGTAAAACCCTGAAACTCCGGCTTTATCTTAATACCCGTCTGGTAGATGCCAAAGCCAAGGAAAACATTCAGGCATTAATTACCGAAGGTGATCTGATTCTTACCGATGCCGACGATTTTACCTTTCAGTATAGCAAAACTTTTAATGCAACATTCGATCCGCGCCACCCTTGGTATCGCACTTCTTACACGGGTTCTAACAACTTTACCTACATTTCGCATCAGTTTATGACCGAAATGCTGCTCGACAAAGACCCGCGTTTCCCCTTTTATTTCCGTCGGCAAACCAAGCGTATTTTGAATCAGGAAGACCCAACGGATCGCAATACTACACCTTGTTCGCAGTTGACCAACTGTGTGTACAATTATCTGGTGCTCAATCCTAGTATTCACCAGCAGTTGTACGGTACCACGACGTTGTCAGCCGCACAAAAAGATTTCCTGGCGGGTATTTTTGGGCGTGATCGTGCCGATCCATCGGGTGCGCCACTCGACGGTGGTTTCCGTACCATGCCTGGTGTTTATCCCGCGGGCGGCTTTTATGATGTGACAGCTCCGGCAGCGTCATCCACCGGTAACGCCAACCGGGCACCGGGCGGCGGTATTTTCCCGGTAATTACCAGTGTGAATACCTTGTATTACCAGATCGAAGCGATTCTGACGCTGGGTGTCAGCGGTGATGCCCGTGCTTTGTTTGAAAAAGCCATGCGCGATCATATCCGTAAAGTCGTGGATTTTAGCGTGAGGACGGATGCAGCAAACGCCCAGCGCCCACCGCTGATGCGCGGGGATGGGGTTACGCTTGACGTTGATTCTTATGTAAATCTTTGGCTGAAACGCTACGACGATGCGCCAGGCAATCCTGCCAAGCTCAATGTGGTACTAAAGCAATTGTGGTTCTCCAGTTGGGGTAACGGCTATGACATTTACAATGCTTTCCGGCGTACCGGATTCCCCACTACACTACAAACACCACTGACGCCGGTGCGCGGCTTCCCGCTGCGCCAGCCTTATCCACAGGAAGAACTGACACTCAATCCAAGCGCTGCGTCTTACAAGGACATTGCGTATGACCGCGACCCGGTTTTCTGGGATGTAAATTAGAATAAGTAAATACGCAGGTGTGACGTATTTTTTTAATATGTCACACCTTATTAAAATGCTTTATTGTTTAATTAATTGATTTAAAAAATATTTTAAATAAAATAGTTTAAAATATTATATTATGAATAAAATAAAAATATTCTTGTATGTGATGTTGTTGTCGGTGTTGGCATTTTCCTGCAAAGACGACAGCCTCAATCCCATTGTACCCTGGGAAAGCGCGGTGCATGGCTATGCCAAGTTTACTGCCACTTCGCCGACTAATTTTGCGTTGGGGGACAAGAGTAAGACCTTGGACTTGAATTTTCAGTGGGTTTCTATTGACGGTACCAATACGGTTAATAAAATCGAATTTTTTGTAGCCTTTAATGAAAATTATAATGATGTAGAAAATAATGTGCGTACCGCAAATCATGATACCTTATTATTACGTACCATTGAAGGCAGCGCTGTACCGGGCAACCGCACGAATGTAAACTTTAAAATTACCCAGGACGAATTATATAATTTGTACAAAGATATTACATTCGACTACGGGAACGGACCGGAAAATGTGCTGGGACGCACGCCACGTACCTTGAATGCACCCTTCACAACCCGCGACCGCTTTGTGCTCACCTGGGCATTGACTACCACGGACGGGCGTTACTTCGACTCCTGGTCAAACAGTACCTGCACCGAATTTGAAACCTATCGGGGTACGCGCACCAACGATGGTGGCTTTAATTGTGTGGTGAATTGGACGGTGCGATGACCATTTTTTATTTACCATTGACTATTGATTATTATAAAACTTAAATAATCAACGTCAAATAATTAATAAATTTTCGTTATATTATAGTTGAAAAAAACGATTCCTTGTGGAGCGTGTCAGGATGTCAAAACCCTGGCACGTTTTCTTTATCATTACCTGGCTAATTAATTTTTTCTGTATCTTTGATTAAAGGATACACGAGTTATGCGGGTTAGATTTTGGACACGATACATCGCATTTTTATTGGGATTTGGCTTGCCGATTGGGTTGCTTGCGCAATCAGAACCGACTTATTATCAAGACATTGCGCCAATTTTGAAGCAAAATTGCCTCGATTGTCATCACGTGGGAGGAGCTGCGCCGTTTTCCCTGGAAACGTATGAAGATGTAGAACGCCGGGCTGATTTTATTCAAATGGTGACCGAAAGCCGATACATGCCGCCCTGGTTTGCCGATCCGAATTTTAGCCATTTTCGCAACGAAAAATTTTTGTCAGACCTTGAAATTCAGACGATTACAAATTGGGTAAAAAGTGGTAAAAAACGCGGTAAAGCGCCAAAACTCGCCCAAACCGTAGCCAAAGTAAGCTATCCCAAGCCCGATCTGGTCATTCCGATGAATCAACCTTTTCAAATGCCTGGCGACGGCAGCGAGCAGTTTCGTATTTTTGTAATGCCAACGCATACCGAAGAAGAATTATACGTTCGCGGCATCGAGTTTCGCCCGCAAAATCTGCAACGTGCCCACCATGCACGGTTGATGCTAGACACGACCCATTTGCTGCGCCCCGATGACGGCACGATGGCTGGCGATACTGGCACTGAATTTTCGCGGCAAAATGTAAAATTGGCGGATTATTTTTGGTACGGCTGGGTGCCGGGCAATTTTTTGTACCTGTATCCCGAAGGCTTTGCCAAGCGCTGGCCCAAAGGCAGCGATATTGTACTGAATATGCACTATTCGCCGACTTCCAAACCCGAAACCGACCAATCCGAGATTCGCTTGTATCTGACCTCGGAGCAACCCAAGCGGCTGGTGAAAACTTTTATTCTGGATGAAAGTTGGGTCACCAATCAACCCTTTATGATCCCGGCAAATCAATCAGTGAAATTTTATATGCGTTCTCCGCTCATTCCGAATGATTTATCGCTGATCAGCGTATTGCCGCACATGCACTTACTGGGTAAGAATTTCAAAGCATATGCCATTACCCCGCAGGGTCAAATTATTAATATTATAAAAATAGATGATTGGAATTTCAACTGGCAAATGACCTATCAATTTAAACAATTAATTAAACTACCCAAAGGATCAGTCGTTTATGCCGAAGCGGTGTATGACAATACCTCCAATAATCCGCGCAATCCGCATTTTCCACCCCGGGATGTCAAGTACGGCTGGGGCACGGTCAATGAAATGATGAACCTGATTTTTGAGTATTTGGATTATCAACCCGGCGACGAAACATTAGATTTGTATAATAATGCTGGCAATAAATGATTTTTTTGTTATATTTGGTAAATGAAATTTTAATAAAAAAGTAATAAATTATTCTATTATGAAGAAAACCGGCCTCATCTTGATAATGAATGTTTTATTCGTTTTACTGGCACAAGCGCAGGAGCGAATGACAGAACATACCCGCGATGCCTTGAATTATGGCACTTTCAATCCGAATCCCATGCGGAGTGCGATTTATGGTGTAGAAGGTCCACGGGGATCCATTCAGGGCGATATTTACCTCGATTCAGCATGGCATACGGCAGAAGTATTTTTCTATCCGGAGGTCGTCCGCCGCTATGATCCCAATGCCAGCGACTCGATTGCAGGCTATCCGGTGCGGGTGGAGGTAGTGGATTATTCGGTGGAATTTATGGTGAAAGATGCTTCTAAAGCAGTGGAAGAGAGTGCAATACGTAAAATAAATTGGATGAATGGAACTGAAAAAGTAACGCTGGTGAATACGCGTCAATACGCCGGTACCGGTGAATTGAAAGGATTTTTTCAGGTGCTGGCAGATGGATCACTCACTATTTTAAAACATACAAAAATAAATGTATATAAACCCACGTACAGTGTCGCCCTCAATGTGGGTACCAAAGATTATCGCCTGGTGAAAAAAGAAGAATATTATTATCTGTGGAAAGATAAAGCCGGCGCTAAACCGGAGAAATTCAAGCCTTCCAAGTCGGCTTTGCTGGAATTAATGCGTAGTCGAAAATCAAGTGTAGAAAAATTTATTGCCGAAAACGATTTGAATCTTAAACGGGACGCCGATATGGTAAAAGTAGTGGCATTTTATAATGCCGGAAAATAAAAAAAAATGCGGGCAACTATAGTTGAAAGATTCGCCGGAAATGCTTATCTTTGCATTCCAATTTGAAAATCATTAAAGAAGAGGAAATTTTTATGCTGATTATTGATGTAAAAGAAAGCGAATCTATTGACAAGGCGCTGAAGAAATATAAGCGCAAGTTCGAAAAAGCTGGTATTCTGAAAGAATTGCGGGATCGCAAGCATTTCACCAAGCCATCGGTAAAGCGTAGAAATGCGATTCTGAAAGCAGTGTACAAGCAAGAGACCTACGGTGAGCACGCTCAACCGCAGCTATAATCTTTTTTCCACAACTGTTGACTTTGTCCTCTAAAAGTTTTATTATTGAAGGTACAATCAGATGCTAAAATCTGATTACTTCAGGGGACATGAAAAAAGAGGTTTTTGTAAAGTACCTGCAATACGAAAAGCGTTTTTCGCTGCACACAATCACCGCTTACGAGCATGATTTAGAACAGTTTACTGCATATATTCAAGATACACATAGCCTTACTTCGGTCGCCGAGGTAAGGCATTCTCACATACGGGGGTGGGTAGTCGATTTATTGCAACAGGGACTCACGCCGCGTTCGATTCGCCGCAAGATTTCTACGCTTAAAAGTTATTTTCGTTTTCTGCTCAAACATGGCGATATCGTACAAAATCCGATGCTACGTATTGTGACGCCCAAAATTGGCAAGCGTTTGCCGATGTATCTGCAAAAGGGCGAAATGGATCGGCTTTTTGATACCATAGAGTGGGGGAGTGATTATGCGGACCAACGCGACCACTTACTCTTGTCCATACTGTATCATACCGGAATGCGGCGCTCGGAGCTGATTGGATTGCGCGTGCAAGATATTGATTTACAGTCGAATACCATACGTGTGTTGGGCAAGGGCAACAAAGAACGGTTGCTGCCTTTTGGCAAAGAATTAGCATTACAACTCCGTCAATACCTTGATTTAAGACAATTATCCTTCCCTAATTCAACAACTAACCATCTGCTGCTTACAGAAAAGGGATTGCCTTTGTATCCTAAAGGTGTATATAATATTGTAAAACATTATTTATCAATGGTTTCTACCATTGAGCAACGTAGCCCGCACGTGTTACGGCATAGTTTTGCAACGCATCTTTCGGACAATGGCGCTGATCTCAACGCAATTAAAGCACTGCTGGGGCACGCCAATCTGGCAGCTACGCAGATTTATACCCATAATTCCATTGAAAAACTGAAGCAAGTCTATCAACAAGCACATCCCAAAGCCAAAACAAAGTAAAGATAGAAGGATGATCTACGAAGAACGATTTACGATTCCACTTGCGTACTTCCAACTTCGTACCTCGAACTTCAACATATTATTACTTCACTAAAAATAGTTTCGTATGAGAGTGTACACCGAATCCGTTCAGTTTAAGGCTGATAGCAAGTTACTGGACTTCATCGAACGCAAAATGCAGAAAGTAGGCAATCTATTTGATCACATTATCGAAGCCCGCGTGGTATTAAAACTTGAAAATTCTGGTCAGGTTAAAGACAAAATTGCGGAGGTGCATCTCAGCGTACCCGGAGATACATTGCTTGTCCGGGAGACCAACAAAACATTTGAAGCTTCTATTGACAATGCCGTTGACACCCTCAAGCGGCGCTTGATCAAGTACAAAGAAAAAATGAGAGAAATCAATTGATAAGGAATCGTTTTTATGCAAAGAGAAAGCCTGTTCACGCTCGTGTACAGGCTTTGTTATTATGTTTTTCAAGGTTTTATTATACGCTTATTACATTATTAAGAACGGCTATAAATGGTTTTGCCGCCCTGAAGCTTATCGGCAATCTCCTCCCGACTCGAAATGTAGGTATAGCGCGTATTGAAGAAATTCCCGTCCGGTTTTTTACCTATAATATAATATTTTACATTCATGTCTTCGGGTACATTTACTACAATCTGGTCGGATACCTGCATGGTTTCATTTTGCAGATCTTGTCCGGTTGGCGTTAATCGGGAGATGACATACAGCCGATTGTCCGTTGCATACACCTCCTCAATATTCAGTTCATGCGATTCCCCGTGTACCTGCGCCTCCACCGCGAGGGTTCGCTCTTCCCGCTCCGTCGTTGTACGCCCACTGGCAGTGTCGTTCGGCATTTTTACATCGATATAAGGCACTTTGACCTCCCGTTCTTCCATCACCACCACTACTTTAGGCACTTTCACGGTGCGAGTAGTCGTGCCGACATCTACATCTGCCCAATCCACCTTATAATCCGGCAATTTCCCGGCTTCCGTATCCACCTCTACTTCCGGCATTTTTCCTTCTTCGGTTTTTTTAATCTCGCAACTCGCCAAACTCAAAACGACGAAAAGCGCAAGCCATCTAAATTTTGTTTTCATTTCTAGGAGCTTTTGTATTAAAAAATATTTTACTAAATAAAATGTACATCTTTTGCTTTTAAAACGAAGGGTTAAAACGGATGTTCAGGCGATAAAAAGGAAGGCGTACCCGCAAGAATTATAATATTTTTGCAAGGAAATAATTATATAAAGATAGATATTGTTATTATAATTAATATAAAATTTTAATGAGATAAATCGCGTGTTAAATATTTATTAATCTGCTGATTTACAGTAACAAAAGCGGTATTTTATGAATTATTCTAGCGTACATTTCTTTCAAAAAAGGCAAATAAAAAACATGAAGTACGGACTTATTATAGGCTTATTTAGTTTGTTTATTATACAGGTAAATGCGCAGATTACGCATCCCGGCAAAATTACAACGCTGGACGGAAAAGTAATCGAAGGAGAAATTACGAATATTCCTAATAAAACTTTCTTCCAGGGCATTCGCTTTATCGATGCGGCTGGTAGGGAAAGCGATTATTTACCTGGCGATATTAAAGGATTTTTTGTGAATGAAGATTATGCTTTTCCGGCTAATTATGAAAGTATTCAGTTGGATACATTCGGTATTTACTTCTTTCATAATAAATTTGAAGACGGCAGCCTGAAATATTTATTCTCTGAGTTGCCACTCGCCGAAAGCGGAGAACGTCAGGTAGCTGAAGTGTATATGGTTGATAACCAGGTCGTAATGGCAGATTATAACCCTGCTCCGCTGGAATGGCTGACGCCCAAAGCCCAGGTGGACAAAGGAGGCATTATTACTGAAAAAGGTGATACTTTACGCGGTTCTTATACCATTCAGCGATCAAAACTGCAACTTAAAAGCGCGGTTACGAATCAGCTTACTACCTACGAACTAAATAAAATTCGTGGTTTTTTTAATGAGCAGGCAACTTATTACATTGTGGATGTAATTGCACAAAATCAACGCGGCGGCACCACCAGCAGCAAAGAAATTGCCTGGGCGGTGGTGGATGGTCCGGTGATACAACTCCTTGCCAGACAGGTAGATCTGACGACCTATCAACAAGGATATAATACGTATTACGACAATTGGGGGCGGCTGCGGCGCTACCCGACTACCCGTGCTGTGAAAGCCGGTAATGCTTTGATGTTTACCATCCGACATCATGTTGATCATAAAGTATTAAATTTTCTGACCGATCCTTATCAGCCGCCCACTCGCCTGGGCAATTTAAATGCGCTGCGGGAATGGCTACAAGGCTATCCGGCATTGCAAAGTGCAGTGCTCAGCAACACGATTAATAGTGAAAAAGCCCTGGTGCATTTATATAATTTGCATTTAAATCTAGAGCGATCTGTTAAAAAATAAGGCAATAATATTATAAAAAGTAAATAAAAATTGCTCACTAAGTAAATATTGTTTAGTGGGCAATTTTTTTATAGCCATTTCACCAACCGGATGGGCATATTCTTTGTTGTGTTTGTTGAATATCGATGAACGCCGAGTTTTATAATAAGGCAGTATTTTTATTACATCTTATAAAATGAATCGTATGGAAAATCTCAATACCATTGGACTCGACAGCAATAAAGCCCAGGAATTAGCAGGAAAACTAAATGAATTGTTAGCCAATTATTCGGTTTTTTATCAAAATGTGCGAGGGTATCACTGGAATATTAAAGGTGAAAAATTCTTTGAATTACATTTAAAATTTGAAGAATTATATAATGACCTGTTAATGAAAATCGACGAGGTAGCCGAAAGAATATTAACCTTGGGGCATGCGCCCAATCACCGTTATTCGGTTTATAATCATATTTCCCAAATTACTGAAAGCGCCGAAGTATCGGATGGACTAAAAGCCGTCGAAAATATATTACATTCTTTTAGGACTATTATCATGATTCAGCGGGAATTGCTGACGCTGTCGGCGGAAATTGGCGATGAAGGTACCAATGCCTTGATGAGTGATTATATCCGTGCCCAGGAAAAACTGGTGTGGATGTATTCGGCTTATTTGAATAAGTAGTTGAAAACCACAATAAAAAGCGTAGTGTTTTTGTGGAATATGATATTTGTATAATATAGGATGTAGAATTAAATAATATAGGTAAATCATCTTACTAATTGCACATTTTGCACAATGGAGCCTTCTTCGATTTCATTACTTTCATTAAGTAATTGATAATGAACCACTGCCACATAAATACCGGCTTCGGCGGGTTTTTGTTTACTAAATCCATCCCAACTTATTACATTCGGCAGGTCACTACTAAATACTTTGTTGCCCCAACGATTATAGATCGAAAATTGAATTGCATTAATTGTACAATTACTAAATAACTCCAGTTTATCATTATTACCATCATAATTTGGACTAAAGGCGGTGGGTAAATAAATATTACATTGGCACGGTTCGCGTTGAAAATCAAACGTGTACGTAGTAGGAGAAATACAATTATTATCCGAAGCGCGATAAATGCCGGGGCGCTCCAGCGTACGCGGATTGGCAATCACTTCATCTTCCCATTTAAAATTGGCATTGGGCAGCCGTACCTGCCAGTTTTGACCGCATGTTAACAAGGTATCAAATGTAATAATATTATTATCAGCTATATCACAACTTTCGGTAAATGTAAAATTTCTTTTAGAAGATGTAATAGAAGCCTCCACCAGCCGAAAACGTGGCTCGAAAAAGCGCAATTCCAGCGGGGTAAACTCCAACGAGGAGGTATTAGGGATTAAATTATTAAAAACTTCCCAGCGAAAACACCGACCGGCTAAGGAATCCAGCGCATATTGCAGGATAAACCCCGCAGGGCGGGCGCTACCCCCCGTCTGTAATTCCGTTGTGCCGATCATATTTACCCGGCGTTTTTTATCAACAACATGATATAGCGTCGCTATTTGTAAAGATTGATCGGTTATTAACTTTTTTTGCTGAATAATTTTACCCTCCGGACTTAATAATAATTGACAAGTAAAATTTTCGCCCATACCTGGCTCGCTGTACGTAGCAAGCACATTGCCGTCGGCGAGCAGCGTCATATTCACAGGGTGATTGTTTGCCGGAAACGCTTCACTTTTCCAGAGCAGCCTGCCATTTTGATCTATTTTATAAAAAAAAGCCGTATTATTATGTATCGCTTGAAATAAGTAGCCGTTATTTACTTCCAGCGGTCCCGCAACCGGATACAAACCGGAGCCATTTTCTGAGCGGAAGGTACTCGACCACAATACATTACCCTGATTATTTAATTTAATATGATAAAAACCGGAGCGTCCTAAATAATGATTATCTTCGGTAATAATTAATTCACCCACCGATTCAAAAGGCTCGAACACTTTGCCCCAGCGAAAATTCAATTTTTCATCAAAACCAGCGATAAAACCGCGCTTGGGCGTGTTCCAATCAAGTAGCAATCCGTATGCAATTACTTGATTATCTTTGACTTGAATATTATAGGTGAAATTATCTACTGCGCCGCCATGATAGACCCGAAATGCCAGTACGCCGCCCTTGCTATTTAATTTCAATAAAAAAATATATTCACTATTGGGCGATTCAAAAGCCGTACCATAAATGTATATTTCCTGATTATCAGTGATCTTTATATCTTTAAAAGTCATATAATTTTTCTTCCACTGATAATTCATTGCCCAGCGTACGTTGCCACAAATATCCAGACAAGTAAGATTCAAACCTCCGTTTTGCGCCGACGTTTCGCCTACTAGCGGCGACCCCGCCAGCAAAATATCGCCATTGGCAAAGCGTGCGATCTTTTGCTCATACGGCTTGTCCGAAGTCTCCAGCAGCCGGAAATACTGCTGTGCCCCCACGCCCCCGCTGCACCACAGGAGCCAACCTACCAATGCACTGAGAATTCGAGTGTTCATAAATCAAATATCGGGAAAAAGTGGCAAGATGCAAATATTCATTTTAGGTACAACCCAAATCAGCGCATTATGTTTGGCTTACACAGGCAGGCAATAAAAAAATGAACAATTATACCTCAATTTAATTATTAATACATATCATGTAATTTTTATTACAACCTAAAACAAGAACCAATATGAAAAAGATTTTATTTGTTATTGCATTGATTAGCAGCTGTTTAATCGCTTGTAAAAGTACCCGCAATGCTGCTCAGACGAATGCGCCCGCTGATCCTGCCCAACTTAATGGCACCTGGGAATTGAATTATATCACCACCAGCCGCGTCCCGTTCAAAGATTTATACCCGGATAAAAAACCCACCATCACCTTCAACGTAGCCGATACCAAGATCAATGGGAATACGGGCTGTAATACTTTTATCGGCAGCTTCAGTGTCAACGGCACCACCATTGACCTCTCCAGCCCGCTGGCGCTCTCACGCATGGCTTGCCCTGGCGTCGGCGAAAATGTGTTTGTAGAATCACTAAAAAAAGTAAATACGTATAGCATTGATCGAAAGATACTTAGCCTGATGGAAGATGGAACGGAGACCATGCGGTTTGAGCGGAAGTGAATGAAATTTCAACTGTTAAATTCAAGAAGACCGTTGTTTTTATAATTAATTGCGCATATTTTGCTACAAAATTCTGATAACTAAATCCAATATGATATGTGTATTATAACTGTTGTTCTGGTACTGCTGTCTTTTAAAGTCTTCAAGATGGAGTAGCAATCATGCATGCAAAAAGCGTTAATCTGGCTGCTGCATTAGATTATTAATTGATACCTAGTTATCTCATTACAAGTTATTCTATCTCTTAATGTTAAATAGAACTCCAGAATTATGTATTGCTACAACTGTGGAAAAGAATTAAAAAAAGGAGATAAAACTAAAGAACATATCCCCGCGAGAAGCTTATTTGTTGGATATGGGGATGAGTATAAAAAAAATAGAATAACTGTTCCTGCTTGTTATAAATGTAATAATGATTATTCAAAAATTGATCACGCAATTAGAGATGCAATTGGAGTAGTTAATAATGATGTAAATGATGATAATGCTAAAGAATTATCAAGGAAGGCTGTAAAATCTATTATATCAAATAAAAATTGGAAAAATAGAGTATCTTTTAATTTTAAAGGTCAAGTTGAATCAGTAAAATTTGATTATAATACTTTCAAAAGAATAGTAATAAAAGATTTTAAAGGTATATTTTATAAAGAATTTGGATTTCCACTACCCGATAGCTGGAGATTGGAAATAATTGCTGAATTTGAGACTAATGAAAAACTCACAAAAGCCGCAATAGATATATCTAGTTACTTAGATAAAGATATTGATTGGAGTGAATCTGGACATGCTAATATTTTTAAATATAAATTTAAAACAATGGCAGTGGGGAAGAATGAGCTTATATATGATTCCGATGATCTAGATATAGCCAATAACATGGCATCTATTCAAATTTATCATGATAAGTTCGCATTTATAGTGATGGCAACAAGAAAAAGTTTTTTAAATGCCAAATTCAGAATTAAAGAATACCTAAATAGAAAAAAAAGGAAATAATTTAAATATTTACTAAATTTTATAAAATTTAGTAAATGTTGTTTACAATTTTACACGTTCTTCTTTCTGCCTGGTTTTCTTTTTGATTGATTTTCAGTCTTTTGTGTGTCCTTGTCCGGAGAGCGGCGCTTGCGCTTTTTTTCCGTTGATTCCGGTATGATGGTTTGGCCGTTTTCAGCTTCCACTAGCACCATTTCAATCTGACGCTTGCTGATGTCAGTACGTACAATGCGCACAGTGACTTCATCACCCATTTTAAACTGGCGGCGGGAGTAAGCGCCCGTCATGCGCAGGCGGCTATCGGCAACCTCGAAGGGTTCGGGCATCGTTTCAAAGCCGACCATGCCTTCGCAGTAATTATCTTTCAACATGACAAAAAAGCCGCGATCGATGATACCCGATATAAAACCGATGAATTCGTCGCCCACGTGCTTCGCCAGGTATTCCACCTGCTTGTACTTTACTGATTCACGCTCGGCATCCATCGCTTTGCGTTCCTGCATGGAAATATGCTTGCAACGCTCTTCAAGTGGTTCTTTATCAACGCGATACGCTTTATCTTCGGGCAAATTTAATTCTAAAATCCGGTGCGCCAGCACATCGGAATAACGTCGGATCGGCGAAGTAAAATGGCTGTAATAATCGAACGCCAAGCCATAATGTCCGATGTTATTGGTGGAATATTCGGCTTTTGCCATGGTGCGAATAGCAAGGGGTTGTAGTAAACGCAAGGCTGGATTCGTTTCGGCGGCTTCTGCCAGGCTATTGTACGATTTAGAAATATCTTTGGGCGACTCAATTTTCATTTTGAAGCCCAGTTCACTCGCAAATGATGCCAGTTCCATCACTTTATCCGGATTGGGTTCATCGTGAATACGATACACAAAAGGAATTTCTTCATCTTTTCCCTTTTCGGTGATAAACGTAGCCACTTCGCGATTCGCCAGCAGCATAAAATCCTCGATGAGCATGTGCGCGTCCTTGCGCTCTTTTACAAACACTTCAGTGGGCACGCCTTCTTCGTCGAGGCGGAATTGCACTTCCTCGGTTTCAAAATTAATCGCGCCCTTTTTAAAGCGTTCTTTACGTAATTTGTGCGCAATTTTATTTAAAATCTTTAATTCATCTGCAAAATCGCCCTCTTTTCCGTCCAGGATTTCCTGTACTTCTTCGTAGGTAAAGCGGCGGTCAGAATGTATAATGGTTTTACCAAACCAGCGGCTGGTGATTTTATCGTTTTTATCAAATATAAATATAGCAGAAAATGTTAATTTATCTTCGTGTGGGCGCAAGGAACACAGCTCATTCGACAATTTTTCGGGCAACATCGGCAGCACCCGATCTACTAAATAAACCGAGGTAGAACGTTTATACGCTTCTTTATCCAGTGCCGTGCCCGGCTTTACATAATGACTCACATCCGCGATGTGTACACCGACTTCAAGGGAGCCATCTTCCTGATATTGAAAGGATAACGCATCATCAAAATCTTTTGCATTAAACGGGTCAATGGTGAAAGTCGTAACGCCCCGCAGATCCCGACGCTTCGCAATTTCTGCTTCTGTTATATCGGTTTGTAATGATTCGGACTCTTTTATAATATTTTCATCAAAATCGAGGTTAAAACCATTATTTATTAAAATGGCTTTCATTTCAATATCATGACTACCGGCAGCACCGAGCACCGTTGTCACTTCGCCGTCCAGCGTACCAGTTTTGCCACCGATCCAATCTTTGATTTTGACAACGACCAAATCGCCGTCCTTGGCGCCTTTCGTATCCTCCAGCTTCACCAGAACATCCATCGCCATCATTTTTTGCGGCATCACAATGGCATATTTCGGGAACAGGCGAATTTCGCCCAGGAAATGCTCGGTGGCGCGTTCCAGCACTTTCACCACTTCGCCTTCGAAGCGCCGGCGTCCACGTGGCACCCACGCTTTGATGAGCACCCGGTCGCCGTGCATTGCTGTATTCATGAGGCTAGCCGCCACGTAAACGTCTTCTTCCAGTCCATCACAAACGATGTAGGCTGCGCCGGTGCGCGTCATATCCACGTAGCCCTCGTAGAGTTTGGATTTTTGCTTGGGTGCTTCACTTTGGTTGAGGCGGTAGCGAAAATCACCGAGATTGATGATTTTACCTTGTCCAACGAGTTGATTAATAGCGTGTTGTACGGAATCTTTATTATTTTCCACGCTGAGTTTTTGCGCCACCTGACGCGGGTTGAGGCGGGCTTTGGGGTCTTTTTGAAACAATTTGAGGACTTCCTGCTGCAATTGTTTCGCAGGTAATTTTTTGGTTTTGGGTTGTGAATCTTTTCGTTTTGGCATTTTTTACTTGGTATTTAGTGTTTTTGGTACTTAGTAATTGGTACTTAGTATTTAGTAATTGGTACTTAGTACTTAGTAATTGGTACTTAGTATTTGGTATTTGGTATTAAAGATTTTTGATAATAAAACATTACTTATTCAAGATCAATGATTTGTCCTTCTGGTAGTAGCTCCATTTTAGTGACGCGGCTTTGCTGAGCATCATAAAACTTATTATTTTCATCGGCAGTGGTCTGACCCGACATTACCAGGATTTCCCAATCGTCTTCAATAATAGCAACTGACTGTGTAAGGCGTTCACCATCAAAAAAAGTTCCGGCAATGACCCGTTTGTCGAGCAAAATGCCCTGTTTGGTGTAAGTTGCCAGCGTAAATTCGTAGGTCATTAGCCCCGCTTTCCAATACACAACTGCCTGAAAACTATGGGTTTCTGGTATTCTACAACAAGCGATAAACTCGGTAAGTTCATCGGGCAGCTCGTCTTCATACGGCGTGATGAATTGCTCAATTGCCAGGGCTGGCAGCGGTTGATTGGTATTACTAAAATCGCGCAAGGTTTCTTCGTTGAAGGCAACCGGTAATTCCACTTCCGGGAAAAAATCTAAAAAATCATTAAATGTAATATTCGGTTTTTTTACTGACTCTTCCATTAATATGATAAATATATGCTGTTTAAAATAATTTGATTTACAATTAATAGTATATGAATTTCTATTTAGTAGTAAATAACTTATATATTGTTGTTATATTAGCTAAATGATGGTCGTCATGTTCAGCAACAAACCAGCATAAATCCATCAAGCGCATGGGCGTATGCAAGCGTGGATGCAAGCTGCTTTTATAAGCATCTTCTTCATTTAAACTACTGAGCTGGTCTAAAGTTGATTGACGAGCGGCAGTAAATTCGGCGATGAGGGTTTCGGCGGTTTTGCTATTATGATTTGCCTCGCTTGTTTTTGCATTGGTGACATCCCAGGGCGTCATCACTTCTTTATGATTTAAAATATCTTGTAATCTGATTTGCCAGAGTGTTTCCAGATCAGTTAAATGTCCGATATGTTCCAAAATAGACCATTTTCCTTCAGGTTGAATTAAGTGAATGTGTAAAGGAATGGTTTTCAGCTTGTAATGCAGGCGTAGCGGGGTTCCCCACAAACGTTCCACCACTACCGGTAAAATGTTTTCCTGAGCATTGAATTCAAATTGGCGGTCAATCCATTTAGTAGGTGTCATATTGGTTTGGTTATTGGTTAATTGTTATTGGTTAATGGTTATTGGTTAATGGTTATTGGTTAATGGTTATTGGTTAATGGTTATTGGTTAATGGTTATTGGTTATTGGTTAATGGTTATTGGTTAATGGTTATTGGTTAATGGTTATTGGTTAATGGTTATTGGTTAATTGTTATTGGTTATGGATTGTTGATTGATTATGAGTCGTTTGTTCATTATTATAAGGTTGTATCATATCATTTATCGGGGTGAAAGCAATGCTACCGGGCGGAAAGTATTTTTAGAATCATTCTAAATAATTTTATTCTTTGTACAAACAACAAACAACCGTTGGGGAAAAATGCTTTAACGTTTAGATTTGCACTTGCCGAAAGTGGCATCAAAGATTTTGGGTACAAAAGTATAACAAAACGATAAAAAAAAAGAAATGAATTGGTTTACCGGTTTTCTGACCTCCTCGATCGGACAGAAATTCGTCATGAGCCTGACCGGGTTGTTTTTAATTCTTTA
The DNA here is from genome assembly GCA_046314415.1 of Saprospiraceae bacterium. Classification (GTDB taxonomy): domain Bacteria; phylum Bacteroidota; class Bacteroidia; order Chitinophagales; family Saprospiraceae; genus JADJNW01. The sequence goes on along the minus strand of JBKBWT010000010.1, from coordinate 6,277 downwards.
TCTGGTGATTCACCTGGCAGGAAACTTACAATTGTTGGCGCACGATGAAGGCAGATCTTTCAATTTGTACGCCTATTTTATGACGCATAATCCGATTATTAAAACTATTTCTTATGTGTTGTACGCTTCTTTTCTGTTACATGCAATTCAAGGCTGGCTATTGTGGCGCAAAAACCGCGCTGCCCGTGGCGTTGATTATGCGGTAAAAGTGACGAGAGCTGCTACGACTACCCCCTGGATTGCCAAAGGAATGGCGGCATTGGGTACGATCATTTTTATTTTTCTGATTATCCATATGTATCAGTTTTGGGTACAAATGCACTGGGGCGACATGGAAATGGTGCAGTATCCGGGCGCAAAGCAACCTGTGAAAAACTTATACGCATTGGTAGATTTTACATATGAGAATGTTTATTATGTGATTTTCTATGTAATTTCAATGATTACGATTGGGTTTCACCTGTGGCATGGTTTCCAGAGTGCCTTTCGCACCTTGGGTTTGAGCCATCACAAGTACGTACCGGTGGTGCAATTTTTGGGCAAAGCATATTCGATTCTTATTCCAGGCTTGTTTGCTTTGATTCCGGTTTACATGTATTTTAATTGGTAAGTGTTTGTTATTGGTTATTTGTTAAAGGTTGTTTTTTGGAACGTTCCTAAATAACAAATAAAGATAATTCAAATATAAAGAACCAAAACTCGAGTTCAATAATATTTCAAGAGTCAGTTCAAAACTTTATGATATGCAATTAAATGGTAAAGTCCCTCCCGGTCCGCTTGAGGAAAAATGGACGAAATATCGTTCCACGGTTCCATTGGTAGCACCGGCAAATAAACGCCGCATCGAGGTGATTGTAGTGGGTACAGGTTTGGCGGGTGCATCGGCGGCAGCTACACTGGGTGAGTTGGGTTATAATGTAAAATGTTTTACGTTTCATGATAGTCCGCGTCGGGCGCATAGTATTGCAGCACAGGGCGGTATAAATGCAGCAAAAAACTATACGAATGACGGTGACAGCGTCTATCGCTTATTTTATGATACGATTAAAGGGGGTGACTACCGTGCACGTGAAGCGAATGTGTATCGCCTGGCAGAGGTAAGTGCGGCTATCATAGATCAGGCAGTGGCACAAGGCGTGCCCTTTGCACGGGAATATGGTGGCTTGCTCGAAAACCGTTCGTTTGGTGGCGTGCAGGTAAGCCGTACGTTCTACGCGCGTGGTCAAACGGGACAGCAGTTGTTACTAGGCGCCTATCAATCTTTATCCCGCCAAATTGCATTAGGAACTGTCGATATGTATAATCGGCACGAAATGTTGGATTTAGTGGTGATTGATGGCAAAGCCAGAGGTATTATTGCACGTAACTTGCTGACCGGCAAACTCGAACGTTTTGGTGCACACGCAGTTGTACTGGCAACAGGCGGTTATGGCAACGTATTCTACCTTTCGACCAATGCCATGGGCTGCAACGTAAGTGCTGCCTGGCGTGCAGTGCGTCGGGGTGCTTTGATGGCGAATCCTTGCTTCACGCAAATTCACCCAACGTGTTTGCCACAATCCGGTGAGTATCAGTCAAAACTGACGTTGATGTCGGAAAGTTTGCGCAATGATGGTCGGGTGTGGGTGCCGAAGAAAATTGAAGATGCGAAAGCCATTCAGCAGAATAAGAAAAAAGGTTCGGATATTCCGGAAGAAGACCGTGACTATTTCCTGGAGCGCCGTTATCCGGCATTTGGTAACCTGGTGCCGCGCGACGTAGCTTCGCGTGCTGCGAAAACCGAGTGCGACAAAGGCTTGGGCGTAGCGCCGACGGGCTTGGCGGTATTCCTGGATTTTGGTGCAGCAATTGAGCGCTATGGCAAATCCAAAGCCAATACCATGGGCTTACACAATGCTGATAAAGCTACCATTTTGAAATTAGGTAAAGAAGTGGTGTCTGAAAAATACGGCAACCTCTTCGACATGTACGAAAAAATCACCGGAGATAATCCATACGAAACGCCGATGAAAATTTATCCGGCGGTGCATTACACAATGGGGGGAATCTGGGTAGATTATAATTTGGAAACCAATGTACCGGGCTTGTTTGCAATTGGTGAAGCCAACTTCTCCGACCACGGAGCCAATCGCCTGGGGGCTTCTGCACTGATGCAAGGCTTGGCAGATGGTTATTTCGTGTTGCCATATACTATTGGTAGTTTCCTGTCGAATGAAATTCGTACACCGAAAATTGATCCGAATAGCCCGGCATTTGTAGAGGCTGAGCAAGCTACAGCGAATCGCATTAACCAATTGATGAATGTGAAAGGTAGTGAGCCGGTGGAAAGTTTCCATCGTCGTTTGGGTAAAATCATGTGGGAATATTGCGGTATGGCACGCAACGCCGAAGGATTAACCAAAGCGCGGCAAATGGTGCGTGAATTGAAGGATGAATTTTATGCTAATGTGTATGTGCCTGGCGCTGCGGATGAATTCAACCCTGAACTCGAAAAAGCGCTACGTGTAGCCGATTTCATGGAATTAGGTGAACTCATGATTCTGGATGCGCTCAATCGCAATGAATCTTGTGGTGGTCACTTCCGGGAGGAATATCAGTCAGAAGAAGGCGAAGCACTTAGAAATGACCAGGATTATACCTATGTAGCCGCCTGGGAATACAATGGCTGGGACAGCGAACCGATCATGCACCGTGAAGATTTAGTATTTGAAAATGTAGAATTGAAAACCAGAAGTTATAAATAAATTGGTTATTGGTTAATATAGTTATTTGGATGCTCTTTATTTAGATGCTCCACCGAATAACAAATAACAGATAACAAAATTTCATAATAATGAAGCTGAATTTAAAAATCTGGAGACAGCAAAATAATAAAGATAAAGGTCGCTTTGAAACGTATCAGGTTGAAGCGAACGAACACATGTCTTTCCTCGAAATGCTGGACGTGTTGAACGATGATTTGATTCGCCAGAAGAAAGAACCTGTAGCATTTGAACATGATTGCCGTGAAGGCATTTGTGGTACGTGTAGCATGGTGGTGAATGGCTACCCTCATGGTCCGCTGAAAGGCACCACCGTTTGCCAATTGCACATGCGCTTTTTCAAAGATGGTGAAACGATTGTGGTAGAACCCTGGCGTGCCAAGGCGTTCCCGGTTATCAAGGATTTGGTGGTGGATCGCGCAGCATTTGATCGTATTATTCAGGCTGGTGGTTACATTTCGGTGAATACCGGTCAGGCACAAGATGCCAACGCCATTCCAATCGATAAGGATACGGCTGCTGAAGCCTTTGATGCTGCCGCTTGCATCGGTTGTGGTGCTTGCGTAGCGGCTTGTCCAAATGCTTCTGCCATGTTGTTTGTGTCTGCCAAAGTAGCGCACCTCGCACGTTTACCACAAGGTGAAGTAGAAGCCAAGCGACGCGCACAAGCAATGGTAAAGCAAATGGACGCCGAAGGATTTGGCATGTGCTCAAACGTATCCGCGTGCGAAGCCGAATGCCCGAAGGAAATCAAAATGGACAACATCGGTCGTTTGAATCGCGAATTTATTACATCGGAATTATTCTCCGATACGGAAATATAAATTAAATATTAGAATTTAGATAATAGATATTAGACTCAGAATAAATCCTTTGTCTAATGTCTATTATCAAATATTTAAAAATATTACAGTTGCCCTTCAGATAAATAAAAAAGCCCTGATGTAATGTCAGGGCTTTTTATTTAGTAGTCGAAAGGCAATATGTTGGTAAGAAATGCTGCCCTTCGCGCTCATTTTACGGCAAAATTATTTAAAATAAGGATTCTTTGCTTAGGAGTACATATTCAAACGTTAATTACAATCGTAAGAAGTTCTCTCGTACACTTTTTTGTCATAGCGCATTCCGTTGCATTTGATAGAACCATACTGGTGTTTGTGACAAAGATAAACAGTATATTTTTTTCCCCACCAATTTCTTTTAGTAGCAGTTTTCCCCGTCCATTTATAGACGAAAAGCCCTCTAGTTTCTACTGAGGTGTCATCCAGCTCTCCCAATTCAAAATTTGCTTCAATTTCTTGAAATTCTTTTCTTGTAAATTCTTCTGTTATCAACAGTGCAGCAATGAGTTCTTTTTGGCTAACATCTCCTATTTCCTTAAGTTCAGAATAAAAAAACTGACCATCCTCTTTGGCTAGCCAAATCTTTGCAGCAAACTCAAGGGTAACATCCATTTTAACTGTATTCCATTCAAAAGTATCAAATGTTTTAATTGTTAAGGTAGTCACATCAACAATAGACTCATTTTTCCATGCCTCTTTCGAGCAACTTAAATGTAGCGTAAATCCTAAAACAAAGATTGTTGCTAAAATAATGTTAGACTTTTTCATGATTAAGACTTTTTTAAATGAAGAAAATTTAATACAGAATTTGAAGAGTAAATCAAAATAATCAGGTTAAAATTAGAAGTAATATCAATGCCAAACTTGCATTTGCCAGTGAGTGGCTCGTTTAGCGGCGCCAACCGGCTATTTGGAGCAATGAGCATTATCAAGCGGTTTCACTAAAAATGTTTATTAGTCAAAAAGCTTGTTTTATTCGTCAAAAAGGGCGGTTGGTGCGATTTGTCATTTATAAGATGCTTTTTTTTGCTTATATTATGGCGTTTTTTAACCCTCACTTATGATGAGTCGCCGCCTATTTGGCATTCTATTGTTGTTCGTAGTCATACGCTTGTCTGCGCAGTTTGCGCCGACGCGGCTTTATACTGCTGATGATGGTATGTTTGTGACGGAGGTGACGTCGGTATGTGCTGATGGGCAAGGGCGCTTACTGGTCGGTGCTTATGGCAAGGGCTCAATGCGATTTGATGGTAAAAATTTTACCCGTATTGCTCAAACAAATACTGTCAATGCTGTAGTGTGGGATGGAAAACAAGAGTGGATATGGAATCATTTTGGGGAACATATTTATCTGTTTAACGAAAAAGGGGAAGTTCGATCTTTTACTATTGGTAAGACGCCACTGCAAAAATTTAGTCGGCAACTCAATCAAAAAAAACTTCCAGCGGGGGATATCGGAATCAATCCTGTTAATGGCAAGCCTATTTTCACCTGTCGTAATTATATTTATTATTATGATGCTAAACAAAATGCTTTTATTTTTTCTGATTCTATGCCTTTACCCACCTATCACAATGGAGCAAATTTTCAATTAGTGCCTGACTATTGGGGCAAGCATCATTTACTGGCAGTTCAAGATTCCAATTTTATTAACCGTTTTATTTATCAACGGATAAATGGACATTTGCAACCGCTGCCAATGCCAAAAAATTATACAATTGATGCGGAATGGCATGTAGTGAATATACCGGGAGGCACTGTATATGCACATGCGCAAAAAGGAATTTTTGTACGAAATGAAGGGGGGTGGCAGTCTTTTTTAGCACCTGTGGTTCAAAAAATGAAACAAGGTTTTCAACTCAATGGTGTGCAAACCATTTTATCCAATGGGCATTTTTTGATAGAACTTACTAACAATAACATTCATTATTTATTTGATTTTACACCCGATTTAAAACAGTATAAAACTACTGTTTTCAAATTTAGCGGTCGTTGTTTAAATTTTTTCCAGGATAAAGCAGGCACCTATTGGACTCCCACGCATAGTGGGCTTTTGCGCATTTTTCCGGCTTTTGCGCATTTTTTTAGCGAAGATGACCCAGCAATGTTGTCAGAAATTCATACCGTCGTTGCCGATACACGCCAAAGAATATGGTTTGGCAGTTATAGTAATGGATTAGGTTATATTTACCAAGATTCTATTTATACCGTATCGCCTGCTCTAGCAATTTATAAAAATTTCTTACCGGGCAGTATTTGCGATGATGCCGGCAACCTGCTTTTTTCGGTAGAAGATGCTTTTGTGCATGGATTGATTCAGGTGAACCCTGAACAACAAACCGCAAAAACTATTTTTTATCGGCAGACCGGCTACATTCTGCAAAGGAATCACGAAGGACAACTATTATACGGTTCTGAAAATCATGGATTATTTATTCAAAAGGATAAAAACTGTGGTTATGCCGATTCTTGTTGGATTAAAATAGGCGAAAAACAAGGGTTGAGCTTAGGAAACGTACTCGGTGTTGTGCAGGATCAATATGGGCATTATTGGATGGGGCGAGCTTCCCGAGGAATAGCGGTTTATTTACCAGAACAGAAAAAAGCCATTACATTTTTAATTTCGGAAAATCAGACTCAATACGGCGGTATTTCTTTTGCAAAAGACCGCTG
>JBKBWT010000009.1:20914-35299 GCA_046314415.1 Saprospiraceae bacterium | reverse complement strand
CTGTTGGCGCTGGTGTGTTTACTGTTTGTTGAGGCGTTTTCGCGGTGAAAATCCCTTGATCATAGATAGTCGGAATGTTGGAATTATTGGAACGTGTATCATAACTAGGCGGCGTTTGCTGTGTGTTAGCCGGCGCATTATTATTTAAAGTTAATGGAATCAGCGGCTTTTTTAAATCCGTTTCAAATTCTGATAATTTATGTAAATAAATCGTATTCATATTTTTAATAAACGCATCCTTGAATCCCGCTTTTTTGATGGCATCCAGAGCAGGTTTTGCCGCGTCCACATTGGCATAAGTACCCGTCAGAATTTTCACGGAAGTGCCTTCAATACTGGCGTACAGCTCGCCCAGTCTGGCATATTCTTCCCAGGGAATCGGTTTGGTGGAATTCCGCGTAGCAATCTGAATCATCGTCACTGATTGCCCTTGCGCCGGAATGCGCTCTTGAATAAAAGCATTCACATAACCTTTATTTCTCACTTGTTCCCAGGCTTTTTCGGCAGTGGCGCGATTGCTGTAACCACCAACATAAATGACATAAAGATTGGTGCCGGTTTTATCGGCATGAATGAATCCGAGCGGCTGAATAGCGCTGAAATCTTCGCGTTGGGCATCGAGGAAAGTGCCGAGTTGAATCGTGTAAAAATTTTGGGCGGACAGCACCGTAGCGCAGCACAGCCAAAGCATCAGTAAGAACGGCAGTTTATTCATGTTCGAATCAGCTATTTTCATCAAAACGTAAATATAAGCAGAAATGATGTGTTATTGCGATATTTTATAAAATTGTAACGTTTTATTTAGAATAAGCGAAATCTAAACTTAGCGGTTGAATGCTTGTTTCAAATTAAATTTCACATCCATATGGAAAAATCGAATCTCGTTAAAGAATATACCAATGGCGAAGTGACGGTGGTTTGGAAGCCCGATCTTTGCATGCATTCCCGGCTGTGTGTCAATGGGTTACCGAATGTATTTGATTTTAATGCACGCCCCTGGATCAATGCGCAAGGTGACACCACTGAAGCAATCATCACCCAGGTAAAAAAATGTCCGTCGGGGGCTTTATCTTATTATCTGAATAATGCAGCAAAACCTGACGAAAAACTTTCGGTGGAAACGGAGCGCATCATTGAAGTGACGCCCAATGGACCCTTGATGGTGTATGGTAATATCGTGGTAAAGCACGCCGATGGCACCGAAAACCACCATGAACACCGGGTTACGGCTTTTTGTCGCTGTGGCGGGTCGCGCAACAAACCTTACTGCGACGGCTCTCATCAAAAGATTGGTTTTCAGGGATAAACGATTTACGATTTACGATTTACGATTTACGATTTACGATTTACGATTTATTTAAGTTTAATTCGTTGGTTTTAAAAATAGTAAGCATTCGTATTTTTTATTATAAAAATTAAGTAAAGCTTTTATTCCTTCAGAATGTAAATGCTATTATATAATATTTACATAAATAATTATATTTTTAATATAAAAAATCCTTATATTATATGCATTCTTACAATACCTTGTCGCAAGCCCTGAATGACCTGCAAGCACGCGGGTTTGAATATGATTTTAATCTGCTGGAAAATTGCCTGGAGTGTAAAGCCAAGCAAAGTATGTACAATCCTGAGCAGTTCAATGTGCTGGAAGTATATCGTTTTGAAGGCATGACCGATCCGGATGATAATTCGGTGGTGTACGCCATTGAAACAGCGGATGGGCTGCGGGGTACGCTGGTAGATGCCTATGGTGTTTACGCCACATCCGTCACCCCAGAACTAGCCGCCAAACTCCATATTTTACATTCGGAAGAATAAGCACCTGTCAATATTTTCATTTTTTGTCAAAATGGCAGTTTGAACAAGAGTGGTTTCAAATTTGTATTTAAATCAATGTTTGAACTTTAATTCTTGTACTTCCAAAACAATTTGGAGTATTCACCAAAAATAAAAGCCATGAAATCCCGCACAATTGCGCATATTTTAAAGGGGGAAACCATACACATGGGTGCTTTCAATGTCAAACAACCTTTACCAACCACGCGTGTAGATCAGATTGATCCGTTTTTGTTGTTGCACCATTTTGGTCCGATCACCAGCAAGCCAGGCAGCGACCCGATGGATTTAGGACCGCACCCACACCGCGGATTCGAGCCGGTCACCTTTTTGTACAGTGGGGGCATTCGCCACAAAGACAGCCGCGGCAACGAAGGCATTTTGTCGGGTGGTGATGTGCAATGGATGACCGCGGGCATGGGCATTATCCACAGCGAGCGCGCGTCTAAGCCCTTTATTGAAAGCGGTGGTACGCTCGAAGGCATTCAGTTGTGGGTGAACCTGCCCCGAAAATATAAAATGGTGCAACCGCGTTACCAAGATATAAAAGCGGCAGAAATGCCAATTTTTACCGAAGAAAAAGTAAATTTGACCTTGGTAGCCGGAACATTCCGCGATCGGCAAGGACCGGCGCTGACCTATTCGCCGATTTTGGCAATCAAAGCCGCTTTACAAGCCGGTGGCGAAACATTCATTGAAATACCGGAAAATTATAATGCCCTGGCTTATATATTAAGTGGAAATGTAAAATTGAGCACCGGTTTTACATACGACAGCGAAACATTATTACATTTTAATAATGATGGCGATGGTTTCCATCTGCAAGCTACGGAGAATAGTCAGATTTTGATATTGGCTGGTGAGCCATTGAACGAGCCGGTTGTTTCCTGGGGACCTTACGTGATGAATACCCAAACGGAAATCATGGAAGCCATGCGCGATTACCAGCTGGGGAAAATGGGCGTTTACATAGATTAATTACAGCCTTACATCGGTGCAGGAATGACAGTATGTCGAATATCTTACACAATCTTTGTCCTGCACCGGCGTATTAATGAAACTTTTGGGGTAATTTTTGCATTCTATAAGAGTCAAAATGAACGATGATATGAGTAAAGCATTCATGATTGAATTTGACCTGCCCGAAGCACCCGATGAAGAATTTTTCTCCCTGGTGCCGCGCCAGCGTTATGTGATTAATAACCTGATGGCAGAAGGCAAGATCAAATCGTATTCACTGGCGATCGATCGATCGCGTTTGTGGGTGATCGCACAAGCCGATTCCGAGTTTGAAGTTATGGAAATGATTGCCGATATGCCGCTGGGTCCTTACATGACCCCCAACGTGTCGGAACTCATGTTTCACAATACCTATGAGGTTTTAGTACCTTTTTCTTTGAATTAAGCTCGCTTTAAGACATCCGAAGTTTTTAAAAATTCGGATGTCTTAATATTCACTTCACACAAACATCCTACCTTTGCGCCATTTCCAGCCAACAAAATCCTGAAGCATGGAACGCAGACGCATTGCCATTGACATGGACGAAGTCATTGCTGATATTGGTCCGAAATTCCTCGATTTGTACGAACGCGAAATGGGCATTCGCCTCAACAAAGAAGATTACTGGGGTAAGAAAATCTACCAGATCAACGGCGCCGACCGCATTCGTGAATTTTTATTTGAGCGCGGTTTTTTTGCCGATCTGCCGGTAATGCCTGGTAGTCAGGAAGTTGTACAGGAATTAATGGAAGATTTTGACGTGTATATCACTACTGCCGCGATGGAATTCCGGCATTCCCTCGAAGATAAATACGACTGGCTACTCCAGCATTTTCCCTTCATCCATTGGAAAAATTATGTGTTTTGTGGTGACAAAAGCATTATTGGCGCCGATTATATGATTGACGATCATGTTTTTAATCTGCAAACCTTTCGCGGACACGGCTTACTTTTCACGGCTTCGCACAACATTCACGAAACGGCGTTCACCCGCGTGAACAACTGGGAAGAAGTACGGGCGTTTTTTCACGAAGAATTGCGCCGCGGATAGTTATCATTCTGTTAAAAAGCCAGCAGCCAACTTTTGCCTGGGAAAAATAATACTGCCCATCTTTGTCTAAAAGCAGTAATTTGCAGCGGTTTTACCTGTCAATTCTTGTAAGTAAATTTATTACAATAAACAATTGACAATCAGCAATTTAAAAAGCATGAGTAATTCCCGCGAGCGCATCAAAGATTTTTTTATTCTGTTTGGCAAATTTGCGGTCACCGGAGCAATGGCATCGGTCGTCAATTTCACGACCTTCAATGTACTGTTTTATTGGGGTTTTGACCTGGACGAAATGGATCGTACCACAGCAGCGTTCAAACGCATGAGTGTTGTTGCTGATATGATTGCCTATGCCAGTGGTGTATTGTTTAATTATGTATTACACAAACGCTATATATTTGAACAAAGACGGGCAGCATCGGTTACATTCGCTTTATACATTTTGGTGTCAATCGGCGGCATTGCTTTAAGCGCAGCACTCACGTGGCTGTTTGTAAAAATGCCATTTTTTGCCAATAATCCCCAGATTATGAAAATCAGTACCATGCTTTTGGTGTTCGTTTATAATTTCTTCTCCAAGCGCTTTGCTTTTGAAAGAAGAATTTTTTCCCTGGACACCAAGCCAAAGGTTAATACCGAAGCGCCAAACACCTTAAACAATTAACAACCAGCACATTATATTTTAATTTTTTTTACAATATAATACAAGAATTTTAATGATAATGTAATAAAAAGCATTTATTTAAAATTCAATTTTAATTTTGTAAAAATTTTCATAATACATATAATTAGACGCTACAATCATCATTCTAAAAAATAGAACTTTTCAACCATGCGTATTTGTCTCACCTTAACCTTTTTATGTGCACTAACCGCTGCATTCAATCAGGAAAGCCTCAGTCTCCAGCAAGCCATTGCTCTAGGCTTACAAAATAATTATCAGATTCAAATAGCGGAGCGCCAATTGGAAATTACCCAAAACCGCAATGATTGGAGTATCGCCGGCTATTACCCGACGCTCGACGGTACGCTCAATTTTAACAATGGCTACAACAATGCCGACAATACGCAGAACCCGGCGTCGTTCGTGCGGCGCAGCAATTTGATTAGTTCTAACCTGCAACCTGGTGTAGAGTTGAACTGGACATTGTACAACGGCTCGCGCGTGCGCCTGACCAAGCAGCAACTCGAACAATTGGAGCGGCTTAGCCAGGGTAATGTGCAAATCGCCGTGGAAGGTACTATTCAGAATATAATTTTGGCGTACTATCAGGCGCTGGTGCAGCAGGAGCAATTGCGGGTGCGCGAGGAAGTGCTAAAATTATCGAAAGAACGCCTGGATTATACCATTGCCCGGCAGGAATTCGGACAGGCGGCGTCGTTTGATGTATTACAATCGCAAGATGCTTATATCAATGATTCAACGAGTTATTTGATTCAACGTAATACCCTTGACAATGCTTTCCGCAACTTGAATCTGGCAATGGGCGTGGACGAACTGAGCCGTCGTTATCAATTGAGCGATGCCCTGGAATTTGATGCGCAAAATTATGCCATTGATGACCTTCGCACGCGAATGCTGGCAAACAATCGCACTTTGCAAAATTTATTTATCAATCGGGAATTGGCACAGCTCGACACTCGTCTGGTGGAAAGTACCCGAATGCCAGTGGTGGGTTTGCGTGCTGGCGGCACGTACAACATCAACCGGAACCACTTTGGCAGCAGTACCCTTGCCAATGGCGACGAGCGCGATCTGGGCGGCGTGGGCACGCGCAACTTTAATACGTTTGTGAATTTTGGATTGGTACACAACATTTTTGATTGGGGCGTGCGCCGCCGGAATATTGAAAATGCGCGGGTGCAGGAAATCATTGCACAGTTGGACATCGAGGATTTTAAGCGCAATGTATCCACAGAATTGGAAAATACGCTGGCTACGTATAATAATCAAAAACAATTGGTACAGGTAACCAATCAGCTTGTAGAGAATGCCCGGCGCAGCTTGGAAATCGCCGAAGATCGTTTTAATGCAGGTTTGGTCAATATTTTTGATTACCGCCAGGTACAATTGTCTTATATCAATGCCACACAGGCACGATTGAATGCTATTTTTAACCTAAAAACGACCGAAACAGATTTGATTCGATTAGTAGGAGGATTGGTTCGATAATTATCTTTTACTTACTATTTTCTATTTGACGTTTCTGATTTGATGTTGTCAACGTCCTACAGGAACGTCAAATTTCAAATAGGAAATAAATAATTATTTCGTAAAATGCTTAAGCATAATAATCTCTTTTTCTGTTAAATATCGAAAAAAACCACGTGGCAAGTCCTTTTTGGTTAGTCCAGCATAGTACATTCGATCCAGCTTTTCGACCTGGTAACCCAAGTGTTCAAAAATGCGGCGTACAATACGGTTTTTACCAATGTGCAATTCAATGCCCACTTCGTTTTTTGGTGCGTCATTGACATAATCCACGCCATCTACCTCCGCAACGCCGTCTTCCAGTTCCAAGCCTTTTTTAATTTTTTCTAAATCGACCTTTGCTATGGGTTTGTCGAGCACAACATGATACACTTTTTTCACTTTATGGCTGGGATGCGAAAGTTTTTTAGCCAAATCACCATCATTCGTGAGCAAGAGCAAGCCCGTGGTGGCACGATCCAGGCGCCCTACCGGAAAAATGCGCTCTTCAATCTTGCCTTTCAATAAGTCCATCACTGTTTTTCTACCGCGATCGTCACTCACCGTAGTCAGGTAGCCTTTCGGCTTATTCATTAAAATATAGACTTTATTGGCTTCCGGTTTGATCAATTTTCCTTTGTATGCAACTTTATCACTGGGCTGCACCAGATAAAATGGCTCCTTCACCACTTCTCCATTCACCGTTACCTCCCCTTTTTTTACAAAATCCACTGCCTGCCGCCGCGAGCTAATGCCGCAGTGCGCAATGTATTTGTTGAGGCGCATGGGTTCGTTATCGGCTGCGGGTTGTCGAGATTCAAAGTTTTTTGATTCACTCCGGCGGCGTTCGCCAAGCCGCGGCTTCTCACCCCGCAATCTATCCGGGCGGGGCTTTCCGCTAAAAGGTCGCCTGCGCTCTCCGTCGCGGTTGCGGTCTTGATCATGCTCCCGACGGCTATTCCTGTCCCGGTCGGGTTGTCGTCTTTTTCTATCCATTTTATTTTAACGATTCAAACAACTTCCAAAATTCCAGTTTCCATCATTCCATCAAAACGGAATATCCTCATCTTCATTCATCCTCGAAGGACGGGTAATAATGCCCGAACTTGCCGAATTATCTCCTGACGAGGTATCAAATGAGAAATCGCCAAAACTGGTATCATCCAAATCCGAAAAGCGAGCAAACTGATCGGTAAAGCGCAGCCGCACGTCTTTTAACGCACCATTCCGGTGTTTAGCGACAATGATTTCCGCGACGCCTTTTAAAGACAGCCCTTCGGGGTCTTCAGTGATCCCATAATATTCCGGTCTATATATAAATGATACAATATCAGCATCTTGTTCAATCGAACCCGATTCCCGAAGGTCACTCAACTGTGGTCGCTTACTGCCGCCACGTACCTCCACTGCCCGGCTCAACTGCGACAGGGCAATCACCGGCACATTCAGTTCTTTTGCCAGAGATTTCAAAGCCCGCGAAATGGCGCTCACTTCCTGTTCGCGATTGCCACGCTGATTGTCACCGCCACCGCTCATCAATTGCAGATAGTCAATGATTATCAACTGAATATCGTGCTGCATTTTCATCCGGCGGCACTTAGCACGGAGTTCAAAAATGTTGATCCCAGCCGTATCATCAATATAAATCGGCGCTTCGCCAATGCGTTCGATGGCAGCATTCAAGCGCGTACTTTCGTCCTGATCAAATTGTCCGTTGCGTAATTTGCTCGACGACACCTCTGCTTCCATGGCAATCATACGCAGTGCCAACTGCACACTCGACATTTCCAAGGAGAAAATCGCCACACCTTTACCAAACTCTACCGCCGTGTTGCGGGCAGCGGAGAGGACGAAAGCTGTTTTACCCATACCCGGACGCGCAGCAATGATAATCAAATCCGAAGGTTGCCAACCCGACGTCAGCCGGTCCAACTCAGTGAATCCCGAAGGAATGCCGGTCAAACCATCTTCCTTGTCCTTGACTTCCTGTAATTGTTTATAGACTTTACTTGCCAGAGAAGACATTGCCTCGTAGCCCCGGCTCATGTTTTTTTCAGCAATGGAAAATAAACCTTGCTCAGCAGAATCCAACAGATCGAATACATCGGTCGTATCTTCAAATGCATCACGGATAACGTTGGTGGAAACGCGAATCAACTCCCGTTGAATATACTTCTGCGCTATGATGCGCGCGTGAAACTCAATATTCGCTGCCGAAGCCACTTTATTGGTCAAAGATGCTAAATAAGCCGGTCCACCGACGGGCTCCAGATCGCCATTCTTCTTCAGTTGCTCCATAACCGTCAGCAAGTCAATGGGTTGCGAATGCTCAAACAGATGCAGCATCGCCTGAAAAATCAGTTGATGGGCTTCGGTGTAAAAACTATCCGGTCGCAAAATGTCCAACACAATGGACATGGCATCTTTATCCAGCATGAGTGCCCCCAATACCGCTTCTTCCAAGGCCAATGCCTGCGGCGGCACCTTGCCAAACACATAGTCTGACAGTTCCTCACTGCGCTTTTTTACTACGCCTTTATTACCGCGGGTATTGCCCAGTGCCCTGACCGGATTATTGGGTTCTGACATATTAACGAAATATATATTTATCTCACTCTTTCTACAAAACTACGCTTTCTCCACGAGATTTACGAGCCCGAAAACCAGTCGGCTTATCCACAATTGTGGAAAACAGGTATGCGAATTGTGGAAAACATGTGGATTTGTTAATTCAATATTAAGAATTAGTTCATTTATTAAATGCTAATAATACTTATTAATAAAATTTGAATATTTACTGTAGCGTCCTATTGGAGCTTTTGAATAAGTAAATCTACACAAATTTGTAGAGAATAGAAACGTCAAAATGTGGATAAGTTTGTAAGCACATGGTAAAAAATAAAAAGCGGACTATTTTTGAGGATAGTCCGCAAGAGGAATCATTTCTCTAATTTGGGAAACAACCAACTAGTTTTTCTTTTTTAAATAATGGACATATTTTAATCGGTCAAAGGGATATTTTGGGCAAATTGGGGTGCTTTTAGACTTAGCGTCCGTCTTCTTAATGAATATTATTTTTCTTCTGCTGAACAGTCTCCACCACTTTCTTTTGATTTTCAATTTTCTGACGAGCTACTTCCTGGTCTTTTTCATTCTGCACAATGTTGGTTTCTGCTTCCTGAATAGCCGCTTTCGCTTTTTCGATTTCCTTGTGATAACGATCATTTGCTGCTTGCAACCTTTCCAATTCTTTCTCGAATTGCTTCAACTGCTTTTCCTGTTCGGCTAATTCCATGGCTACTTTCTCTCTTTCTACCTCCAGCACAAAATCTTCCATTAATTTTTCTGCCTCTTTGTATTGGTCATAATTCTCATACGAATTAAGAAAAGCGGTACCCATATTGACCCAAAGGGAGAACGTTGCATTTTCTTTACCCTTAGCCGTCGCATGCAAATCTACCGGAGTAGCGCCCCCAATCGCAGGGATATTAATATTGTCAATAAACCACTCTTTTGATTTGCGCTGCCACTCGGCTTTCGCATTGAAGCGTTTTTTCATAAATTTTTCCCAAAATTCGCCTACCTGCTTGTCGCTTACTCCATTTAATTGTACGACCAACGCATTATTGCTGCCCAGACTCATGGTTTCGGAGCGTTCACTCACCCGGGATTGGGAAACACCTTTCGGGGTAAGTTGCGCCTGTACGATTTGAAGCGATAAACCAAGACTAAGAACGATTAAAACTATTCTTTTCATTTTACTGGTTTTATTACGGATTAAAATTTGCGTTTAAATAAATCAGGTTTTATTATTGATACGCAACGAATCGTGGCAGGTCACTTTTTTTCTGAAGATTTTTTATCAAATCAATTTCAAAAGCAGACCGATCCTCTTTTCAATGGATGATGGTATATAATTTATACATACTATTTCTCTGCCAGCGATTGAGATTTTATTTCAAATACAATACGACATGATAATTTTAAATATTTATAATCTTTTATGGTACAATAATTTTTAACGCTTGCGGAAGCAAAGAAAAATCAGCAGGCGTATCCCCCAGGAATTCCCCATCGGCTTCCACCCAAAGTGGTTGCTCCTCCAAAGGTTCTACCCGAATGGCATTCGTTTGATACAAATCAATTTGGGGATGCTCCCCCAACGTGCCATTGTAAAAGCGGTAAGTATTGAGCAGTACGCCCAGTTTAGATACGCGGCGGGCAACCGTAAGCGCCAATTGCCCATCGGTAGGATCGGCATGCGGCACCAGGCGCATACCCCCGCCGGAATAGCGACCAATACCGGCATTAATAGTATAAAAATAATCTTCTATGTGTTGCCCATTAAAGCTGACACGAGCGCGGGTAAGCCGATATTTGAACAAACAACGTACGACCATAAACAAATATAAAATTTTGTGTATAATCCAGCGTTTGTAACGCTCGGCATACTGTACGACAAAAGCATCGTACGCCAGCCCAGCCACATTGACAAAATAGCGCTGTGCCGGTTTACCTTTGTTAAAATAATGCACCACACCCACATCTTGCAGCAAAGTTTTCCCGGCTTTTAACATTTGCTGCCAATGCTGCCAATTTTTAGGAATCCGATGGGTACGAATCCAGTCATTCCCCGTACCAACGGGTAACAATGCGTAGGTAATCTCGGTAGCTGGCACCACCGATTGCTGCAAAATGCCATTGATCACTTCAAAATTGGTACCATCTCCACCGATGGCAATAATATGCCGGTAACCTTGTTGAATCGCTTCCTGCGCCAGCATAGTAGCATGGGCACGATGCGTCGTCAGCGCCACTTCATGATCGGGTAAATACTGCTTTAAGAAAGCCTCTAATGCTTGCCAACGCCGAGCCACCGCATTTTTACCTGCCGCAGGATTGGCAATAATGTACCAGGTATTCCGCTTTTCGTTTTGCATTTTTCTTTAAATGTGTAACAAAGTAAAGCATTGGCTAAAACATTAACAAATGTACCTTTAAGATGTATGATATTTATATTATATTTGAATACGGTGGTAACTCAATAAAAATTTGCACGCAGCATTATCTGTAGGGTTGCGGTGGAATTTTCCGGTATGATTTGAAAGCCGACTGCTTATTCTAAAAGCAGTTTAATCCATTTATTGCTTGAAATTATCGTTAAAAATGCTGTCTCAATAGAAAATTTTGTCAAATTGTAGGATTTTACAACTATCTTGGTTCTTGGTAAACTAAACTGATGTCATGTCGAATATCCTACGATTAGAAAACGTCCTAAAAGCTTACGAAAAACAAATTGCGGTTAATCACGTCACCCTTGAGGTTCCCAAAGGCATTATTTTTGGCTTGCTGGGTCCGAACGGTGCCGGTAAAACCTCGATTATCCGCATTATTACTTCCATTACCAAGGCAGATGAAGGTACCGTATGGCTGGATGGAGAGCAACTCAACAATCGCCACCCGGAGCAAATCGGCTATATGCCCGAGGAGCGCGGGTTGTACAAAAAAATGAAGGTGGGCGACCATCTGCTGTATCTTGCCCAGCTCAAGGGCTTGTCGGGCAAACAGGCCCGCCAGGAGATTGACTACTGGTTTCAAAAATTTGCCATTGAAGACTGGTGGTCGAAGAAAATTGAAGAACTATCGAAAGGGATGCAACAAAAAATTCAATTTATTGCAACTGTCATCCATCGCCCGAAACTGTTGATTCTGGATGAGCCGTTCTCCGGTCTTGATCCCATCAATGCCAACCTGATTAAAGATGAAATTCACGAGCTCAATGCCAAGGGTACCAGCATTATTTTTTCTACCCACCGCATGGAGCAGGTAGAAGAAATTTGTGACAATATTGCCCTGATTAATAAAGGCGAAAACATCCTGGAAGGCAATGTAAAACACATTAAAAATAAATATAAAGAGAATCTGTTTAAAATTGATTACGACGGCGTACTGCCGCCTGATCTTGGCACACGCGTAAATATTGTAAAACAAAATGATACGTCTATCACCGTGCAATTATCAGAAGCACAACAGTCCAATAATCTGTTACAATATTTATTAAATCAAGGTGTATCGATTCGGGCTTTTAATGAAATATTACCAACGCTGAATGAAATATTTATCAAACAGGTAAATGACTCAAATTTAGTTAAGTGATTTTGTAATAAAAAGATTACAAAACTCCAATACCATCAAGCATAATATTATTAAAAATGAATAAACTCGGACTTATTATAAAACGGGAGTATCTTACCCGCGTGACCCGGCGCTCTTTTATTCTGGCTACCATTTTGACGCCGCTGGGCTTCGCAGTGTTTTTTATCGTAGTGGGGCTTATTTTTCAGTATCAGAGCGACGATAGCAAGCGTATTGCCGTGATTGACGAGGGCAATATCATGAAGGGCAGCATTCCTGATGAACCCAATCTGTATTTTAAATTTGAAAAAACAGATTTAACGACTTTACGTAAAGATTTTGAGCAATTTGATTATGACGGTATCCTGGTATTACCTTCGGTAAAAGATTTATTTAATAAACAATATACGGCTTATTATTATTCGCCGGAGCCTCCCACCCTTGATGTAGAGACGTTAATCCGGGATCGGGTGGACAATAGTCTGCGCGATTATAAAATTGAAGGCTTAAAACTGGAACGCAAGCAACTCGAAGCGCTTGATACCCGCATAGATATTGAGCCGGAGCCGATTGACCCGGAAGGAGAAGATGCGACCAATCTTACCGGTGCCATTGCGGCAGGCATTGGTAGTATTATGGGAATTATTATGTATATGACGGTTTTTATTTATGGTATGATGGTGATGCGCAGTGTAATGGAAGAAAAAACCAGCCGGATTGTAGAAGTGATGATATCAAATGTAAAGCCTTTCCAGTTGATGCTGGGCAAAATCATCGGCGTAGGCGCAGTGGGTCTGACGCAGGTTGCCATTTGGGCAGTTTTGATACCTGCTACCAGCTTTTTAATCAATTTAATATTTGGATTTGATGCCAGTCAATCCAATGCTGCCGCCGCTACCGAAATCAATGCCGGTGATACCGAAGCCTTGATTGGCTTAGCCATTCAGGAATTCCGCAGTCAAAACTGGTGGCTTATTCTACCTTTGTTTATTCTATACTTTTTAGGCGGTTATTTTCTTTACTCTTCCTTGTTCGCCGCCGTTGGTTCGGCAATGGGCGATGACCTGGGCGAGGGACAAGCATTAACGTTGCCAATTACCATTCCAGTGATCATTGCCTTTTATATCATGTTTGTGGCGGTACAGGCACCCAATTCCAGCCTGGCAGTGTGGTCTTCGATTTTCCCATTGTTTTCACCCATTGTTATGCCGGCAAGGCTTGCCTTTAATCCGCCGCTGTGGCAAGTTGCCACCTCAATCTTGATCTTGGCAGCTACTTGCATCTTTTTCGTGTGGCTGTCGGGTAGAATTTACCGGGTAGGCATTTTGATGTACGGCAAAAAAGTAACCATGAAAGAGTTAGGCAAATGGCTGTTTTATAAAGATTAAAACATTGTAATTAAAACCAATATTATTACAATATAATATTAAATATTTTATTAAAACAACACCATTAAAATCTGAAAATCAATGTTAAACCCAATCCGCAAACGTTAATTTCTTGTAAAAGGGGAAGCAGAAGGTACTGGTCAATCGTTTTTTGTGTATATTAGTGTAAATTTGATACTAAGTGACTTTTGCGCGGTTTTTACGTCTCAATTAATGCAACCAATCTGACAAGCAGTCGTTACACAGGCAAGGGCAGTGCGAAAGATTTACAAAAGTTTGAACGTCATGGAAAGTCCACTTTTACTGTTGAAAGAAGATACACATGTCATCAAAGAGCTGAATCTCAGCGAGATCCCCGGCGGTAAAATTTCCCGGTTTTGGGTACATTTGGTCACCAATGGCATGGGAATGCCGACTTATGTTCCGGTGATTGTTGCCAAAGGGGAAGAGGATGGTCCGGTATTGGGCATTACTGCTGCTGTTCATGGCAACGAACTCAATGGTGTCTCGGTTATTCAGCGTTTATTTCGGGAGCTCGATGTGCGCAATTTAAAAGGCACCGTCATTGGTATCCCGGCGGTTAATATCCCTTCGTTGCTCGCCAACCAGCGTGAATTTATCGACGGTACAGACATTAACGACATTATGCCGGGCAAAGCCAAAGGCAACATGAGTGAAGTATATGCCTATCGGTTTGTCAATCGTATTGTAAAAGAATTTGATTATTTGGTTGACCTGCACACCGCCAGCTTCGGGCGCATCAATTCTTATTACATTCGTG
>JBKBWT010000009.1:0-20904 GCA_046314415.1 Saprospiraceae bacterium | reverse complement strand
GCCGATATGGAAAACCCGGTTACCCGGCAAATGGCGCTGTTGCAAAACGCTGAAATTGTGGTCAACAATGCCGGTACGGACGGTACGCTGCGCGGGGCAGCCGGTATGATGGGCATTCATGCCATCACCTTGGAATTGGGCAATCCACACACATTTCAAAAAAATTATATATTATCAGGTTTAACCGGTATTCATAATCTGATGGCTTATCTCAAAATGGTGGACAATGAGATTGAGCAAGCTGCCAAACCGCCCGTCATTTGCCGCAAATCGTACTGGATTTATACCGATACGGGAGGTATTCTCACCGTGCAACCCGATGTAACGGATTTTGTACAAGCGAACGAACGTATTGCTACACTGCGTAATATATTTGGTGATATGGTCAAAGAATACGTTGCACCGGAAGATGCGATCATCATTGGTAAGAGCGTAGCGCCTGTGAACCAGACCGGTGGTCGTATTGCGCACCTCGGTATTTTATAAAATGGCGGATGAATGATTGATCATTGTTCATTGCCGTAGCTTATCTTACCAATAAACAATCATCAATTGACGATCAATAATCATAATATCCGCGCTGATTTTCCCATTTTTGCTGCCGAAGAAGGTACAAAACCACTGGTTTACCTTGACAATGCGGCGACTACCCAAAAGCCTTCGCGAGTTATTACGCGCATCCAGCAATTTTATCAGAACGAATACGCCTCCGTGCGGCGGGGAATCTACCCCCTGGCAGCCCAGGCGACCCGCGCTTACGAACAGGTACGTCAACAAATCCAGGCTTTTATTGGCGCACGCCAGCCCAGTGAAATCATCTTTACGAAAGGGACTACCGAAAGTATCAATCTGGTCGCTACTGCTTTTGCTGAACCTCGCCTGCAAGCAGGTGACGCTATCCTGATCTCTGCCACTGAACATCATTCTAACTTATTGCCCTGGCAACAATTATGCTTTAAAAAAAATGCCAATTTAATAATTTTGCCTATTAACGAATACGGTGAATGGAAACTAAATGAATTGCCCAAATTATTACATGACCGTGTAAGATTAATTGCTATTTCCCACATTTCCAATACTTTAGGCACTAATAATAACCTCCAGGAAGTCATAACACCAGCGCATGCTCATGGCATTCCAGTACTGGTGGACGGTGCGCAAAGCATAGCCCACTACCCGATTGCTGTACAACTGCTGGATTGTGATTTTTTCGTTTTCTCCGGACATAAAATGTTTGCCCCCAGCGGGGTTGGTATTTTATATGCTAAAGCCGAGCATTTAGCCGCGATGCAGCCCTATCAATTCGGTGGTGAAATGATTCGTTCGGTAGAGTTTGATACTACAATTTTTGCGGAAGCCCCCGCCAAATTTGAAGCCGGTACGCCGAATATAGAGGGAGTGCTTGGGCTTGGTGCCGCCACCGAATACATTGAAAGTATTGGCAAACAGCATATTATAAACCACTTAAATAATTTATTAATTTACGCAACTGAAAAATTAGCCGCGATTCCTGGCTTACGCATTATTGGTACGGCAGCGCAAAAAACGGCGATTATTTCCTTTATTTTGGCAGGCATTCATCCACACGATGCGGCGACTTTCCTGGGCGAAGCGGGTATTGCCGTACGCGCGGGGCATCATTGTACCCAGCCGGTAATGACGTTTTTTGGCGTGCCGGGCACGATCCGAGCCTCCTTTACAATTTATAATACGTTGGAAGAAATTGATTATTTGGTGGAAATGATTCTACAAATGCAGCGTTTTTTTAATAAAATGGGCTGATTAGTAATTAATTATTTTTTATTATTAATTTGACATTTTACAAATTACTAACAATCAAATTTTTACTAAAATCTTATTTAATTATGCTGTGCTTTTATGATTAATAATCAGCAATAACCTGTCTATTATGAGTCGGGATTTAAAAACATTATATCAGGATATCATTCTGCAACATGACCGTGCGCCTTTCCATTATGAAAAAGTAAATGATGCAGCCATTGTAATATCAGCCTATAATCCAACCTGCGGTGATCAATTTAAATTATTTTTGAATATAGAAAATAACATTATACAATCTGCTCATTTTCATGGCTATGGCTGTGCAATTTCCAAGGCATCCACTTCTATTTTAGTAAAAAAAATGCAAGGTTTGCCGGTTACAGAAATTACATTACTAATAGAAGCCTTTTTAAGAATCGTTTCGTCCGAATATCATATACAAGAAAATAACGATGCAGAATTAATGGCATTTGCAGCAGCCCGGCAGTTCCCCGAACGTTTGCAATGCGCCACCTTAAGCTGGGAGGCATTGCAGCAATATTTGATTGATAAGCAACAAGAAGTATAATTAAATATTTTACATATTATATTTTCAGGTTAAAGCAACGATGGCGTAGGTGGAACGCTTAACTTTTAGCATCCTTCAATTGTAATAAATGGGGCGGCTTGCCTCGCGAAATCTTGTTGCCATGCGAATTACTTTTGTCATTTTTCTACTATGTTTTTTACTGAAAGTTAATGGACAAGGAGCATTTCTGTCGCCTATGACCGAGATCAGTGAAATAGATGGCACCATAAGCCTGGGTGCGGGTGCCGGGGCGGGTATTATGATGAAACGCTGGCTCATTGGTGCTTACGGCATGTACACGTCTAAAGCCGGGCGCGCGGGTGACAGCGGTAGCTTACATGATTTGAACCTGACATTCGGCGGAATATGGCTCGGCTATGCGCAGCCCGCGAATGAATATTTGGCGGTTACGCTGGGGTTCAAAGGTGCCATGGGCAACGCCCGACAAGAGGGCATCACCGATGCGGAGCGGCAGAATGATCGATTTTGGTTGCTGACGCCAGAAGCCGGCGTAGATATAGCGCTCGGCAGAGACGTACGCATAGGCTTGAGCACGGGCTATCGGATAGCAGGAGATGTACAATTGACTGCATTCACCAATAAGAATCTGCATACATTGGTCAATACGTTTTCGATCAAAATTGGGAATTTGGGGCGACTTCGATGAAGCCATAGGGATATTCTGATATTAATAATAGCGTAATTATTATACCCATGTAAATATATTTATTTTTGCAATAAAAAAAGGCGCTTTATTTATCAAAGTTTACAAATAAGCGGCTCGCTTATTTAAAATCAACTTCTTTATTGACAAAAGTCATTTCCAAATTGCTGCTTGTAGGATAGTTTTGATAGGTATTAAATCAGGCATTAAAGACTTTTAAAAGCATGATACACTTATTGAATGCCTGAGCTTTAATTTCATTCTCTAACATCTTAAAAAAGGAGGTGTTATGTCACTCATTCAATGGCGCAGAGGCGATTGGCTGCCGGCTTTCAACTCAATGGTGGAGAATTTTTTTAATGATGAAGATTTCTTCAATAGCTGGAAAGTGGCGGCTACGGTACCAGCAGTGAATGTTGTGGAGACAGACACTGCTTACAATCTGGAATTAGCAGCTCCGGGTATGAGAAAAGAGGATTTTAACGTCGAGATCAAGAATGGTATGTTGACGATCAGTGCCGAAATGAAGAAAGAAACCGAAGAAAAGAAAGATAATTACGCTCGTCGAGAATTCAGCTATAGCACTTTCAGCCGTTCTTTCCGCCTGCCGGAAAATGCCCTGACGGACAAAGTGAATGCTACTTATCACGATGGTATTCTGAAGATGTCGCTGCCTAAAAAAGTAGCGGTACAACCAGAAGAAAAAGTAAGAAAGATTGAAGTCGCATAATGTTTTCCTGAGAATGATTCGTGTAACAGGGATGCTGGATAATCGATTCTTTTGCGACGCTTTTTCTCTTGTCCGGCATCCCGTTTCTAACCAACATTAAAACCAATTTTTATGAAACACCTCCCTACAATATGCCTGATCGTGCTGCTGCCTTTGGCACTGCAAGCAGATTGCCGAATAGCTTTGCAGCCACCGAATGATATTCGCAAAGAGTTTGTGCGCTTCGACCAGGCTTTTCTGCCGGTGCTCTTTTATGTAAACGAAGGTAATAGTTTTGAAGCTAAAAGAGCGGTTTTCCACTTGGGTTACCATTGGCAGCAACTCCGTCACCGTTACGAAATGAGTATGCCCCAGCCCGATTGGCGCAATACTTTTCAGCAGGTGGACAAATACCTCGATGCCGCTTTCTTTGCCATAGATGCCAACGATTTTGAACGTGCCTATACCCAATTAGAAAAAGTAAAACATACCTTTTTCCTGCTGCGCACCAATTATCATATAGATTATTATATTGATTATTTGTATGATTTTCAAGCCAGTGCAGCGGTTTTGGACGAAACGGTGAATGATGAGATGCTCGACCTGCTACAGTGGGAAGATGTAATGGCAATGTCGGTCGAATTGAACCGTAAATGGAATATGGTATTGGCAAAACATTTCGACGCCGATTTGTACGAATTGAATGAGGATCAAGTATGGAAATTGCAGGCTACCCAGCAAAGTGTAACCGAAGCCCTCAATGTACTCAATGCCGCAATGGATTGCGCTGACCGCGCCATCGTAGCCGATGCCAGTGCCGATTTACAACTTGCCTTGTTGGAAGTTTTGCGGGTTTTTGGCAACTTTGAAGCGTCCGCCACTTATTATGCCAACCGACAGATCGAATAGCGGATAAGCATAGTAAAGGCGCATTGTTAATTGTAATTTGGGTATTATAAGGTATTCATATCCAGTTGTTTAGAAAAAAATATCATTGTTAAAATTTGCTCGATTATTTATTACATAAAACATTTATTAAATACAGCATTAACCCTGTTTTATTTACTTTATGAAATAATTAAAATTTATTTATAATTATTTTTACCTGATTGGCGTTGTTTTGTGAATATTTTTCCAACGTTAAACTTACGCGTGTATGAAATCTGAAAGAACCATTAGAGAGATCATGACGACTGATTTGGTGACTGTGAAGCCCGATGCCGTTGCTAAAGATATCTATGATTTATTTAAAAAATATAATTTTCATCACCTGCCGGTGGTAGAAAATGGGGAGATTTTAGTGGGCATTATCAGCAAGGAAGATTTTTTCCGGGTCTCTTATCTTTTATCCAATCAAACAACGGGCAAAACCTGGAGCGAAAAGCATTATCAAACCCTGGCTGCCAAAGATTTTATGACGACTTACCCGATGACGCTTGACCCCGATGACACGGTTGGGCTGGCAGCAGACATATTTTTGTCCAATAAATTTCATGCACTGCCAGTAGTTGAAGACCAGCAATTAATTGGTATTGTGACAACGCACGACCTGTTGCAATTTAGTTTTAACTCTCCTTACGCCGATACCGACAACGTAAAAGGCGAAGAAGAGATGGACGAGGAGGGTTTTATTGCCGGGGACGAGCTTCGGGATGACGACGATAACTACCTGTTTTAGCACTTGTTATCAATAATTTAATAATCGGCGGTACGTCTGCGCCAAGCTTTGCTGCGGAAAACCAAGCCGAAACATATTAAAAACAATCAAATTGGCTAGCTGTACGCGCAGGTAGCCATTTTTGTCATATTTCCGAGCCGAAACGAGCACTTCTTTAGGAATAATTTTGAATGGATAACGCGCCTGCGCTCGCCGGATAAAATCAAACTCCTCCATAATGATATGATCTTCCCGATAACCGCCCAATTCATTGAATACCTGGCGGGTGACAAATAAAGTCTGATCACCGCCCCGGCACCACAAATAATTAAAACGTGTCATATAAGCATTGATTCGCAGTAAGGGATGTGAGGATTCAAAGCGAAAGCGAAAACAACCAATCGGAAAGCCCTCCGCCACTGCCTCCAGCACATCGTCCATGTAGCTACAAGGGGGCACGGTATCGCCGTGTACAAAATACAAGACTTCGCCTGTGGCATGATGAGCACCAAAATTCATCTGTTGAGCACGCCCACGCATTGGCGCCTGCAAGGCAATTGCCCCTGCATGTTCGGCTATTTTTAACGTTTCATCTGTACTGCCGCCGTCCACCACCAATAATTCGGCGAGCGAGCCGTTACAATTGGCTTTGAGTTGTTTCACTACCCGTGCAATATTAACAGCCTCGTTGAGCGTTGGCACAATGATACTTACCTTCATCTGTGTAAATGCTGGTTTGAACAGTTAATTTACTTTAAATTACGAGATCACACGAAAGCTCGGTTTGAATTTTAATTCATAATATTCTTTAATGCTTTTCGGAACTTTTGTCTTTTTTTCGACTGTTTTTTAGAAAAAAATTTCCTAAAATAGCATCATCCATGAGCTCCGACATTGTAACTGCAATCCTCCAACGCATTGGTATTCCTGAATTGTCAGAAATATTAACCGAACGCCTAAGTGCCTCCGAATTAAATTCGCTTCTGCTGGAAGTTTTTCACCGAAAAGCTGAGAAAATTTTGCCCGCCGAATTATTACAGGCTTACCAATACAATCGCTTCGTAGCACCGGTCAACTTCGCATGGTTGCCATTTTTACAACAAGAAATTATTAATTTACAATTTGCTCAAAATCAAGGGTATGAACCCATCGAATTATCTCCGGTGAGTCCCCTGGGTACTTGTTCCGCAGTTGGCACCGTACACCAGCACAAGGTTTTAACCGCCCTGCGTGGTACCGAGATGGTAGCCGACGCCACCAACGTATTGGCATTGGAAAGCGCCGTACGGCGGCAGCAATTATTACAACAGGATAAAAAATCTCTTGACCGGGTGCGCCTGTGCACGACACATCGGCATGTACGCACCGCAACCATTAAAATCAAGGGGTTTACACCACACTTTAAAATATTTTGCCTTACGACTGCCGGGCGCGACGAAGGTAATTTCCAGTTTGAAATCACTAATATTATAGAACACTTACAATTTCACTTGCTATTATTAACAGAACAGTATCATATTCCGTTATCACAAATCAGTTTTTTATTTAAAAATTTACACACCGATAATAAAAATCGTGTTTTTACAGCGATTCATGATATTATTACAAAGAAATTCCCGGAAATTCATCAGGAAGTACAGGAAATTCCGCAAGCGAATGCCAATTATTATAAACATTTTCAGTTTAAAATATTTCTTCATTTGAATGGGAATGCCTTTGACATCGGCGACGGCGGTTTGGTCGATTGGACCCAGCAATTGCTGGGCAACCGCAAAGAACGGCTGGTGATCAGTGGCATTGGCACCGAGTTTTTACATCGCTTATTGCACGATAATGCTATAAAATCCAGAAATCAGTCCGCTTAATCCAACCTTTCCCGTCAAGATGGTGTATCTTTGTGGCAGCTATGGAAGAATGGGAATTGGATTTTGAATGGCTGCGGGTGCGGCATTGGGTGCAGGAACGCTTTAAAAAGGAGGCGTTGCCTGATTTAAATGCTATTTTGTTTCTCATTGGTATTCAGGAACTTGGACGCTGGAAAAAGGAATTTTCCAAGGAAGAAAAACAGGATTTGATGCACATTGCAGTGTGTCGTTTGTTGAGTTATGACGGCTATTATGAGTTTGCCGGGCGTGACCAGGATGGCTGGCCCCACTGGCGGCAACTCCGCGCCGTGCCTAAGCTCGACCTGCGCGAACAGGAATTGACACTGAAAGTGTATGTGATTCGGTACTTCAAAGAATTGGAAAATGAGTAACGCGGCAGTTTGTAGTATAGGATTTTATAATACTTATATCATAAGGCTATTTAAATTATAATATTTAAAAATATTGTTATAAATTTATGCAGAAGACTGTTTTTCAAATTATTACAATTATCATTTTTGCTGTATTCATGGCAGCTTGCGCACGTCCGGTAGCTGAGTTTAATTATACATTTAAAAATGGACAAAAAGCACCGGCAATTGTGCAGTTTGAAAACCGCTCGCAAAAAGCAATTCGTTATGAGTGGAATTTTGGAGATGGGAAAGTGGTGCAGGACTCGTCGCCGGTTCACGCGTTTAAGCATTCTGGCAAGTATGAAGTGCAACTCCTGGCTTCGGATGGGAAAAAATCACGTATCATAAAAAAACAACTTACAGTGGAAGCACCAGATAAATGCCTGGTTGAAATAGAAACCAACCTGGGTAGCATGATTTTTGAGCTGTCGGACGCTACGCCGCAGCACCGCGATAATTTTTTGAAACTGGCGGAAGAAGGTTATTTCAACGACCTGCTGTTTCATCGGGTTATCAATGGATTTATGATTCAGGGCGGCGACCCTAATTCGCGTAACGCTAAAAAAGGTGAGCCATTGGGCATGGGCGGTCCGGGATATACGGTTCCGGCTGAGTTTGTAGATTCGCTGGTGCATCTCAAAGGCGCACTGTCTGCAGCGCGGCAGGGTGACCAGGTCAATCCGCAGAAACGCTCGTCGGGCTCGCAGTTTTACATTGTACAAGGTCAGGCAGTAACCGAAGCGATGCTCAATCAAATGGAAGCACGTAAGGGTTTTCGGTATAGCCAGGCGCAGCGCGACGCCTACAAACAAGTGGGGGGAACCCCGGCACTCGACCGGGATTATACCGTGTTTGGCAAGTTGATTCAAGGCATGGAAGTGCTGGATGCAATCGCCAAAGTAGCGACAGACGGACGCGATCGCCCGGAGGAAGATGTAAAGATGAAAGTAACCGTTATTAAATAAATACGAAATGTGATAGATGAGATGTGAGAGGTAAAAGGTGAAACGCATTACGTTTTCTACGTTCATATTTCATCTTTTACAGCTCAACTTTCTTATTTCATATTTCACACTTTATATTTCAAAATGCACGATGCGAAGATATTAGGCGTGGACGTGGGAGCGTCCGGCATCAAAGGCGCCATTGTAGAGGTACAATCTGGTAAGTTGCTCACGGAGCGCTTGCGCCTGCCTACGCCCAACCCATCCACGCCCGAAGCCATGGCAGAAACCTTTGGTCGCCTGGTGAAATCTTTTTCTTGGAACGGATTAGTAGGCGTTGGTTTTCCGGCAATTGTAAAAAATGGCAAGGCAATGACGGCTGCCAATATCGACAAATCGTGGATTCACACGAATATCGAAGCGATTTTTGGAGAAGCGTCTGGCTGTATGGTGAAAGTGATGAATGACGCAGATGCAGCCGGTATGGCAGAAATGCGTTTTGGCTTGGGCAAGGGCGTAAATGGTACGGTAATTTTGATTACAATCGGCTCAGGTTTAGGCAGCGCCCTCTTTGTAGATGGAAAAATTGTACCGAATACCGAGTTCGGGCATTTGTACCTCAAAGGTCAACATATTGTAGCAGAGCAATTTGCCTCTAATAATGCCAAGGATCGCGATAATTTGAGCTGGGAAGAATGGGCTAAAAGATTTAATGAATATCTGCAGCACTTAGAATTGCTCTTTTCACCAAATTTAATTTTACTTGGCGGCGGCTCGAGCAAGTATTTTGAAGAATATACCCATTTTTTCACTTTAGAGACACCTGTGCAGCCCGCACTGTTGTTGAACAGCGCGGGCATGGTCGGCGCGGCATGTTATGCCTACGAAACGGTACTGGCTTACGCCAAATAGCTGGAAATGACCTGGATGACATCAGGGTCATTGCGCAATGACGGTAGCACTTCAAACAAGCTTTCGTGCATGTCGTAATCTTCTTCCAGGGCTTCTCCCAGCCAATAGAGGGCTTCCTGACGTCTTCCCAGAGCGAAAAGGCACGCGATCCGACAATAGAGCAATTCGGCGCCGGTGGAGTAGTCTTCTGCCTCCTGCAATACGTCTAGTGCTTCTTCTACCCGATCCGACTCAATCAGGAAGCCGGTGTACTGCATCCAGTACTGAATTTGTTCAGGCGCTAAATCAACCGCCTTTTTGAAGTTGGTTTCTGCTTCTTGCCAGTCGCCCAATTCGGCGTATGCTTCTGCTAAAGCAGCATAATATTCTTCACGATTATCTTCAAAATCTATGGCTTTCTTGAAGGCTGAAACCGCGCGTTTCCAATTGCCGGTACGCGCGTAGCACTCCCCGATGGCAAATAAAATTTCGTCATTGTAATGATCTAAACTCAGCGCTTTGCGATAGAGTGCTCTGGCGCTGGTGTAATCTTCTAATTGTTGGTGACATTGCCCCATGCAAAAATACAATTCACTATCCGCTTCAAAGCGTTCAAGCACTTCTTCATAACATTGCAGCGCTTTGCGATACTGCTTGATTTCAAAACACATTTCCGCACAATCGCGATAAGCAAACTCAAACGTTTCATTGGTCAGGAAAGCGTATTCATAAGCCTCAATGGCTTCTTTATAATTACCCTGGTAAGCGTGGGCATGTCCCAGGTTGTACCAAGCCAAATAGGAATAAGGATCGGTTTCAATGATTTCCTGATACAAGTCAATGCTTTCCTGATATTTCCGCGTCGCTTCCACGCTGACCCACATCAGTTCCAGGGCTTCTTCGTGCCGAGGATTTTCCCGCAACGCCTTTTTCAAAGCGTAGTACATCCGCTCGTATTCTTCAGCATGCTCGTACACCGCTGCCTCACAAACGTAAATATTGGCAAGAATAGTAGCACCTGCCCCTTGTTTTAACGTTTCGAGCAGTTCCAGCGCTTCTTCGTGCAAGCCCATCCGCGCCAGTGCCTCCGCGCGCAGAATACCGATTTCTGCGTCAAGCGGTGCAAAAATACTGGCTTCTTCGAGTACCTTCAATGCTTGGGATTCCTGATGATTGTCAATGAGCAGTTGCGCTTTTTTTAAGTAAAAATCTGGCGAATAGGCATGAATTTTAATAGCACAATTAGTTACCTCAATAGCCCGGGAAAGCTGGTTTTCACGTTCGTAATATTCGATTACTTGCGCAAAGACCTTTTCTTCCCAGTACAAATCCCGACCCTGCTCCCGCAGTGTTTCATAGTCGGTCACCAAGTCCAACAGGGCTTGATTTTCTTCATAGTTCATAGGAGCTTTTTCCATTTTTTTGCAATTGTCTAGGTAAATTTAAAGAAAAAGCTTCCATACATCCTAGCTTAAAATGCTAAAGAAAAAGGGTAATTAATGAAACGGTAGGTTTACTAAAAGAAGTGGTAGAAAAAACGTAAGATATTGTATTTTAATAAATTAAGCAAATTATTTATCTAAAAAAATAGGATATATTTGATGTAAAATCATATCGATATTTTACAAATATATTAAAGAAAAATAAAATAGGCGAAAGTGGTCTTTTAAAGCTGCTACCCTCCAAAAGACCACTTTCGCATTAAATTACTGTATAATAACTCGATCTGAATACACCTTATCACCCTGAATAATGCTCAGAATAACCGTTCCTTTTGGCAATTTGCTGAAATCGAGTTGACCGTTGAAAGCGCCGTCAAAATTCGGCAGATTCAGCGATTGCAATTCCTTGCCTTGCAGATCAAAAACTTTGATCAAAGTCGGTTTTTTCTCTCCCTGAAAACTCAGATTCAACAGTCCGCTGGTCGGATTTGGCGCCGCCGCAAAACCCTGTAATTGCAACGTATTGGAAGACAATTTGGCACCTGGTTGCGTTTCCGCATTTTGCCGGTCTTCCTCGCTCAGCTTAAAGCGGATGGGTAAATTGAATTGCACATCTACAGCCCGACCTCTTTGTTTACCAGGAATCCATTTGGGCATCAAATTTACCAGGCGAATCACCTCCTCATCGCAGCCCGCACCAATGCTCCGCACCGCCTTTGGCTCGCGGATTACGCCGTCTTTGCCCACGATAAAACTCACCACACAAATCCCTTCAATGCCCTTGTTGCGTGCTTCTTGTGGGTATTTGATATTTTGATAAATAAATTCCAGCATGCGGCGGTCAGCACAATCTTTTTTCACTTTTTCATCGCCGGGCGAATCTTCACAGCCGGGGAAGCGCGGCATTTCTTCAACGATTTTGAAGATGTCACTATCTCCATTTCGTAAATTGTACGTTAAACCGTAATATTCAATTGCCCCGTTTTTGCCTCGATCTCCATATTTTTTTATTGCATCATTGGATTTTAGCACCTCTATTCTCTCTGTCTTTACACCCTGTGCAATTTTCATATTTTTTATAAATTCTCGAGCCATTTCAAAAGAATAAACTACACCGTTTACAACGTGCAGTACATGCTCATTATGAAAAGGTCGGAGCAACTCTTCCCCATATCCCACCACAAAAATCCCGTTTTTATCATAATCAACAATCCGCTGAGTCGCTCTGAGCGTTTGGGGATCATAGGTAACAATTGTATCCCGATTGGATGGCTTCTCCTTCGGAAAAACAATTTCTTTGGACTCATTAGTTTCCAAAATATATTTAACTGGCAATACAAATGTCGAAGGCACATTTTTACCATTCTTCTTACCCGGCTCCCAACGCGGCATTTGTTTCACAATGCGAATCACTTCTTCGTCGCAGCCACCACCAATACCGCGCACGATTTCCGGGTCTTTTACATAGCCATTTTCATCAATAGTAAAGGAGACTACTACACTCCCCTCAACGCCTTGCGCCCGAGCCGCCGCCGGGTATCTGATATTGGTGTACACAAATTCCAACATTTTACTTTTCGCACATTGATCCCGCACCTCTTTGTCTCCTACATGCTCGCAGCCCAAGAATCTTGGTTCTTCATCTAATTCATTGATTTTGTAATAAGTAGCGCTCGAAATCTTACCATTCACCGGCACGCCACCGGCTTCGTGCCGGAAAAGAATCGTATTTTCACCTGCAATCTGAATGGACGTTTTACCCAGCCAATCAGGATCAAGTCGAGGAATCAGATGCTTAGGCTTGGAAATGTTGACTTTAACCAGGCGCTCTCCTTTATTCACTTCAACCGACTGCACCAGGTCTAAGGCAATCATTTGGGTGACTCGTTGTTGATCCTTCGTTCGCTCCGTTTTGCCGTCGGAGTAGTGAATTTCAAAATCGGGATTATTACTGCTTAATATCGTGCTTCCTTTCATCCAGATTTTAATCTTTTTTTCTTCGTCGTCCCGCAGTACATCAATTTGCTGAATATCAGCAGGGTCAATATTTTCATCCCATTTTTCATTGGCTCTTTTGGAGAATTTTACTACTTTATCGTCTGGATAGTAAATTTCAATCTGGATAATTCCATCATCTAACACTTTACCATCGATACTGCCTGGGATGGTATCCATTTCAAATGTAACACCATCTGCCTCAAAACGAATATCACCGTCCACCAACTCAAACTTTGTAAAATTTTCACCTCCTACTTTTGTTATCACTTTATCCTGATTATTTGTATCAAACTGTTTTTCAACAGCTTGTTGCAATTCTTCTGCCTGCTCCTGCAAGCTCGCCTTCGCTTCGGCATTGGAAAAAACTAGTAAAACTAGCAGCGTCAGCGGTATGACCAGCAGATACTTCAGCATTGCCCGCCGTTTTGATGGATTTCGCATCATCATAAGAATTCGTTTTTTCAATTGTGAATGAAAATGATTGGCAATGGCAATCGCAGGTCCGGACTGCGACTGCCGTATCAACAAATGGCCATATTGTTTCTTTTTCGTGGTCCGCAGCACCGCCGCGTCGGCAATGTACTCGTGCACGTTGCGCAGGCTACGCCGATACAGGTAAATGAATGGGCTACACCAAAACACTGCATTTAATATCTCCAGTAGCAGTATATCAATGCTATGCCCCCCGCGAATATGCGCCAGCTCATGCCGCAGAATGGCGTCCCGATCTTCAGGATCAAGCTCCACACTTTTTGAAAGGAATAAGCTGTTAAAAAATGAGAAGGGCGGATGCACTTTTTCCGATAGAATGAGCTGATAACCATTGCGATAGCGCTTTTCACTGCGCCGATAAAGCCTATAAATCTGCCGCATGCCGATTAAAAACCGCAGCATACAAAATGCCATGCCTGCCCAGTACAGCCAGGTCAGCACATCCAAAACCTCCACCCCCGAAGTAATCGGTGTAGCCGTCACCGTCACTTCAAAAGTTTCCACGCCAACGGTAATGGGTTGAAAGTAAACCGTTGCAATTTCGCTCTCCGCCACCCGATGGGGCAATTCCCACTCCACCGCCGGAATGACCAGGCTCGCCAGCAGCGTACTCACCAGATACCAGCGGTTGAAATGAAAAAACGTGTCACGGCTCAGCAGCAGCCAGTAGAGCAGATAAAATGCGCCCCAGCAAATACTCACTTCTAGGATGTAGCTTAGCATATCATAAATTGTTAAGTTGCTTCATTTAGTTATTTAGCGCTTTTAATAAAATCTTTATATTTTCTATCACAACTTCTGGCGTATCCCGATGAACAAAATGTCCGGCATTTGAAATATAAAATAACATACCTGGTTTTTCTGATTCGTAAATCACACTATTCCAGTTTTCTACAAATTGATAGGTCTTATTTTTAAAATATAATAAATGATCAAAATCTTTACTTCTATTAGCAGGTGGCACTTCAAATTTTCCACCTACAAAAAAATAAATAGGTACTTTGGGGATAGGCAAATCATTTAGTTCAGCAAAATCCGTCCGTCTCAAATCTGCCAACACTTGCAATTCTTCCTGTAAAGCGCGGGGCATCAGTGTATCCGGTTCCGATTTTTTATACAACCGATCATAAATCATCGCCTCAATTTTTTGTTCCGGCACACCGACACTTCTGTAAGGCTGCTTCCATTGTTCCTTCGTTTCCGTAAAATCGGCAGGATCAACAAAAACCAAACCGGCTATTTCATTAGGAAAATAACCTGCATAGCCTCTGATGTAAACGCCACCTAATGAGTGCCCAATCATGATATAGGGCGGCGGAATATTTAGCGTTTTTAATAATGTTTGAAGATCTGCTGCCACATTTTTTAAAGTCGGCATTTTATGATCATCGTCAGATGCACCTACACCCGCTCTATCATAACACACAACAGGTGCTACTTTTTCTAATGCATTAATCACAGTATTCCAGGTTTTTAAATCCATTCCCCAGCCATTTTCAAAAATTAATACCGGTGCATTACTTTTCCTGTTTTCTATGTTTTTTACATACACATTATAATTAAAGCCGTTAACATTTACTTTAACTTGCGCATAAAGCGGCATAAGTATTACGCATAGCAATAAAATTGCAATATTTTTAATCACTTTCGTATTGATATTTCTACTAATTTAATTACTTGTCATCTTCTAATTTATCCAACAAATTATTTAATTCTTTCATATCTAATTCCTTCTTTTCCAACAGAAAAGATACCAATCGATTCATCGAGCCTTCAAAATAATCGCTTACGAGTTTATTCAGCGTACGGCGGCTGTAATCCTCCTTGCTGATGGTCGGCGTATATTCAAAAGTGCGACCGTAGGCTTTGTACGTGAGAAAACCCTTCTCTACCAAGATGCGCAACATGGTGGAAATGGTGCTATGCGCCGGAAGATCACCGGTGTTTTTTTCCAGTTCTTCGCGGATTTGTCCCACCGTGCTGGGACCAATGCGCCAAATCACTTGCATAATTTCCTCTTCTGCTTTGGTTAGCGTGTTCATTTACAAGTATTTAAACATTTTAAAAATTTTATAATAAAATAAAGTCGGGTAATTAATATATTTTTTTTTAAAATTTACCTAAATTATTATATTTACTAAATAAAAGTCAATTTAGCACTTCAGTATCCTTGAAAGTGAATGATTTCTTTTAGTTGGCTAATGCGTGTTTCCGTATAAGTTTTAAATTCCGGGTGCCTGGCAGCTAAATATTGTTCGTATAGTTTTAATGCTTGTCGTTTATCTTTATATGCCAAATCATAATTTCGAGCTAAAAAGAAAAGATATTCTGGTTTGGAGCGATATTCCTGGGCTGTTTGAAAATGTTCAATGGCTTTGCGGAAGTTGCCCTGGGTTTCATAAATAGCGCCCAAATCCGCATGATAGCTGTCTATTTTCTCGGAAATTCCCTTCTGAATAGCCGTTTCGAAGTGGTGGATACTTTTTTTATAATCGCCTTTTTGACGATAAGCCAATCCTAAGTATTGGTGCGTGTGTTCGGTGTCTTCTTCTCGTTGGAGGATTGCTTCGAGGTTGAAAATGCCTTTATCCAGACTATCGACTTGCAAATATGCGACGCCCAGCATCATTTGATAATATTCACTGGTATCGCCTTGCGCCATGGTTTTCTCAATTGCTTGAATCACAGCGGGATACTCTTTACGTTTATTACACAAGCGAGCTTTATTTTGTAACAACCGAATATTATTCGGATCAATATTTAGCCCATTGCGCAGTACCAGTTCGGCGTAGTCCAATTGGTCGGATTGCAGGTACAAATTGCTCAGTTGATCTATCGTTTCAATATCAGCCGGATTTAGCTGGTGCGCCTGCAAAAAATATAATATGCCCTCGCTGCCCAGCCCCGCACGAATCGCGCTGAAACCGCAACGTTTGAAGGCAAAACTATTGGTAGTGTCGAGCGATGCCCAGTAGATATAGTAGCGCAGCGCCTCGCGGTGGTTGTTTTCCTTTTCGAAAATAGTGCCTAAAGAGCTGATTGCCTGCGTATTAGTAGAATCCAGTTTTAAAACGGCATTGTAAAATAATTTGGCATCAGGATAGCGACCTAATTGCAAATGACAATAAGCGATGCGCGTAAGGTATTCCTGATGCTCCGGTTCTTCATGATAGCAGGCACTCAGCAATTCCAGGGCTTTATCAAATTGATAACTGTTGATGCGCTCCAATGCCTGATTATAGCGGTCTGCTAGTGTCAACGTGATCGCTTGTTCTTGCGCCAATAGCTTACAATGAATAATAAAGCTTAATAAAACAATTAAAATGAGCCTCATAAAGTGGTTAAATTTTTCATTTTACAAAAGTAAAGCAAATTTTTTAAAAATCAACTATATCTTTAGTTTTTTAACTAAAAAATTAGTTATTAAGAAAAAATTACGCCCTTTGGTGTGACTTATTCAGAGAATCAGCGTCTTACAAATAAAAGCAGAAAGTTTTTACTGTTTTTTCATAACAAAAATGCTTAAATTACGTAAGCATTTGCAGCTATTGGCATTGTAGGTGCAGTCCCAGTGTGCTTATAAACTCAAAAATCAAAAAAACAGCAGGGCGGAATGTTGAAGCGATTTGTACTCCTAGGGCTACTATTAACAACACTTACCCGGCTTTGGTCGCAATCGCAACCCGAACCACTGCCGGAGGTTCACTTTTTTCCCATTGGCGGCTTTTACCAGGAATCGGTAGAAGTGAAGCTTGATGCGGCAGGTGCCACTATTTATTACACGACCGACGGAACCCGACCCAGTCGCCGATCTCCGGTTTACACCAAACCCTTACAATTGCGCACCAGTACGGTCGTTCGGGCAGTGGTGTACAAAAATGGCAAACCGGGGCGATATTGCGCCAGCACTTATTTTGTGAATGAACCAGCAACCAATTTTCCGGTAGTTTCGATTGGCATTACGCCAAAGTTACTGTTCGACCCGGAGAAAGGTTTGTTTATGCAAGGCAGCAAGGCAGTAGATACCACTTGGCAGAAGTTTGGTGCAAATTTCTGGAGTTACAAGGAAGTAACAGCGCATATAGAAATTTTTGAATCTGACGGCAAAAGTGTGCACAATAGCTTATCGGGTTTTCGTTTGTTTGGCGGCATGAGCCGTTTGTTTCCGCAAAAATCCCTGACGCTGGTAGCCCGTGAAAAATATGGCGCCCGGCGATTTGATTACCCGATTTTTGGTAAGGATGCGCCTAAAGATTTCAAATTCCTGGTGCTGCGTAATTCCGGAAGTGATTGGGGCAAAAGCCACATGCGCGATGCTTTAATGATTGGATTACTCGATGAATGGGATATTGACAAGCAGGCGTATCGCCCCTGCCATGTGTATATCAATGGAATGTATTGGGGTATTTATGACATTCGGGAAAAGATTAACCGCTACTTCATCGAAGCACACAATAAAGAGGTGGATAAAGATAGTATTGATTTTCTGGAACACAACGTGATAAAGCGTCGGGGCAGCACGCGCCATTATCGCCGCATGTTGGCATTCCTGGAAAAAAATAGCCTGCGCGACCCCCAAAATTATGCCCAGCTACAGCAATGGATGGATATAGAAAATTTCATGCAGCACCAGATTGCACAAATTTATTTTGACAATCAGGATGCTGGTGGCAACATCAAGTATTGGCGACCCCGCACACCAGACGGACGCTGGCGTTGGATCATCTATGATACCGATTGGGGCTTTGGCTTACACGATGAGTACGCCTATCTCAATAACAGTCTTGCCTTTCATACGGAACCCAATGGACCCGCCTGGCCCAATCCTGCCTGGAGTACTTTCTTGCTGCGTAAATTATTGGAGAACCCGGATTTTAGTGAGCAGTTTGTCAATCGCTTTGCTGATCACTTGAACACTACATTTCATCCGAAACGGGTAGAAGGACGTATCAATGCAATGTACGAAAATTTAAAACCAGAAATGCCCCGCCAGATCAAGCGCTGGCGTTTGGATCCACAAAAGTGGGAGCAGGAGGTCAGTGTGTTGCGTACATTTGCCCGCGAGCGCCCCTTGTATGCGCGATTGCACTTAATGGATCGCTTCAATACCGGTGCCATGCGCACGCTGCGGGTACAAGCCGAGGGCGGCGGTATGGTATTGATTAACAGCAATGTGAAAGTCAGAACCGAATCTTTTGAAGGGGTGTATTTTGCAAATATTCCCATTACCCTCAAAGTCATTCCGCAAAATGGCTATCGCTTTGTGCGCTGGGAAGGAATTGATGCGCCGAGCGAAACCCGGGAATTGACCTTGAAATTACAACAAGATACCACCACGATACGCGCGATTTTTGAAAAATTTGAGCATCCTTTGGCGGGTAAGGTCATTATCAATGAAATCAGCGCCAACAACCGTCAGTCGAGCGACTGGGTAGAAATTTTTAATAACTCTGAAGAGGAAGTCAATCTGCGCGATTGGGTACTGAGCGATTTGAAAAATGAGTTCTTGTTTCCGTATGTGACGATTGCGCCCAACGATTATCTGGTGGTTTGTGAGGACACTAAAAAATTCTTTACCCAATTTCCCAATGCCTATAATGTTATTGGGGGATTGAATTTTGGCTTGAACAAACGCGCTGAACAGTTGCAATTATTTGCTTCTTATGGCGCAGTGGTGGATAGTGTTTACTACGAATTACCGCCTACGGATTCTACGTTCACTTTGAATCTATTACTGCCTAACCTGGACAATAGTGATGTGGAAAATTGGGAAACGCGCCCTGGCGTCGGCTCACCCAATGCCCCCAATCCCTATTTTCTGGAAAGTCGCATTCATGGTAAGCAGAAGCAATGGATGGAAATTGGCTTCGCGGCGGGTGTCGTAGTACTTTGTGTAGTACTTCTGGTATTACGACAAAAGAGAATTTTATAACTAAGAGACCGAGTGACGCGGCGCGCTACAGCTTAAAGCCTTGTGGTGCCCCTGTCTCTTGATCTCTTAGTCTCTCAATCCTTTCCTAGTTCTTTCCCAAATGTCGCAAATGGGAGATATGTGAAGCAACGGCTAGCCGCATTTTAGGATGCTCAATATATGGGATTCCATATTCGGCGCAAGCCTGTTTGATAATTTTACTGATTGCCGGATAATGTACGTGTGAAATCTTTGGGAATAAGTGGTGTTCGATCTGATAATTCAAACCACCCACTAACCAGGTAATCACCTTATTCCGCGTCGCAAAATTGGCAGTTGTCTTCAATTGGTGGATTGCCCACTCATCTTCAATTTGATTAACCGGTTGTACTGCAACCGGAAATTGTGTCTCTTCAACCGTATGCGCTAATTGGAAAACAATACTCAGTACAAAACCGGTAAACATCCCATAAATCAGAAATCCAATCAGCCAGGGTACAAAACCCAACAGGTAAATCGGAATTACTACAAATAAAGCGATATGAATCAGTTTAAATGCCCAGAAAATAATGTGATCGCTAAGGCTCATGGGCTTGATCGGCATATTGCCTACCTTTTTCGTAAAATACTTTTCATAATCCGTAAAGAAAACCCAATAGATATAGAGTAACGAATACGCTGCCCAAAAATACAGGTGTTGGTAGCGGTGCATTTTATAATATTTCTGCGATTCGCACAGGCGCAGGAAAGGGCGTGCATCAATATCATCATCTACTTCCGCAATATTCGTAAAAGTATGGTGTACAACATTGTGCTTAGTCTTCCACATAAACACATTAGCGCCGAGGAAATTCAAGGATAAACCCGCCAATTCGTTCACCCATTCGTACTTGCTGAAGCTACCGTGTGCACCGTCGTGCATCACATTAAAACCGATAGCGGCAGTCAAACCGCCAAGAATAATACATTCGATAACTGCCACCCAGTAAGCCGGTGTAAAAAACACCAGGTGAATGTACACAAAAATAAAGCTGACTACCAGAATGATAGCCTTGGTAAATAATTCGGCATTGCCCGTTTTGGCTTTGCCAACTTCGATGAAATAGTCGTTGATGCGCTTGCGTAGCTCCGCATGAAAAGAGTTCGCTTGCGTAATAAACTTTGGTGCTGTCATGAAAAAAAAAAAAATTTAAAAAATGAGCAATTAGAGAAATACCTAACCAATTCAATTTAAACTAATTGGCAAGACGAATGATAAAGGTAATACATGAAACGGAAATTATTACCTACTCTTACTCCGATAAGTGCAGGAAAAGGCAAATTCCTTCCGAACAGGCAGTTCCAGGGAATGGATGTGACAAAAGTTTTACAAAGGACTAACACATTCTGATCCTCATAAGTTCAAAAAATTTGCCACCAAGCGGTGAAAATGATGCACCCCTTGCTCCTGCGTCGGCGAAAAGCGCCCATATGTATAAAACCTTGATTGTAAGCCTTTTTGCACACTTTCTACCACCGCTTCGTCTTCCATTTCGGTCTGGTCAATGCGGTTGATCTCCCGGTTGAAG